>JAUWDC010000306.1 GCA_030608985.1 Desulfobia sp.
CAACTCAAGGTTAATAGTGTGAAAATGAATTAACGGTGTGGCAACCTATCTTTGTCTGGCAAACAAATCTCTACATTGTGGGTTGTATCTCCTTAATGTATTAGTAAAATAATGAGTTTTATTGACCAAAGATAAAGCCAATCCTGTTGTGAAGCAGGGGCGGAAAACTACGGGTCTTAATGAGAACGCCTGGATAATGGGGGACATAACACCTATTTTTTAGAAAAAGTGGATACAAAGTTAAGAGCAGTTAGATTGCTCTGGGGGGTGTTTACATGAGTAAAAAACACGTAGAAAATACACGGATGAATTCAAAGATGAAGCTGTCAAACTTGTACAGTAGCATTAATTTTTCAGTCTATTTCTTTTCTGCAAAGTATCTGTCCAGCACCCTTGGGAAGTTACTTAATGAGATCAAATGGCTATAAATCCAGGCAAATTCACCCTTCTTGAAGAAATCCAGGGCAATGTTGTCGTCCAAGCCAAGAAGCTTCTGTTCATTGACAACATACATGCCAGAGAGTTGAAACTTTTTGTCACCGTCTTTTGTGCTGACTTCAGCTTGAAATTCTTTTGATTCAAGCAGGCCATTATCTGCTAAACGTTGGCAGAAATCGGAGGTATGTTTCACTTGTCCGTGGTAATCCTGGAGTATCTTGATAACATCTTCCATAAGTGGAGCTGGAGTCCCGTCTTCCTGAAACAGGGGTTGACCCTTTTCCGTTCCTAAACCTGGATATGATTCGTCAATACATATATTAAATTTATCTTCTTCCTTAGCTGCCATTGATGCAAAAGGGTATCGGCGGACATAGCCGGGAATATATTTCGCGTTCCATTTCCCTTCTTTTGTTACATAGAGATTCTCTTGATCCTGTACCCCTAGGACAACCATGGGAAAAAATTCACCTTCATCATTTTTGATGAAGGCAATAATGTATTCTTTTGAGGCTTCAATGAACTCATTTCCGGTGACAGGTAATGAATTTGCTTCAGCTGTAAAAGAGTAATCTGAAATACGTTCAATTTTACTCTTTCCATATTTTTTTGGATCAAGGAGATCAATATTTTTGTAAAACATCATGCCGGCCATATTTTATTCCTTTTGATTTATGACATTAGATTCTGAAGATAGTTGTTGTTGGATAATGGGGGACATAATACCTATTTTTCATAATAATGCATTATAGTTATTTTTTGCTGATCCTGAAAATAGGTATTATGTCCCCCATTATTTTTTAGCGGGAATCCAGGAGTTTTTACGACTACTTATTGAGCAGTTACTGCATTTTGAGAAAAGGTTCTGTAAAAATCAGGCTCCCTGATGAGGAATCCATTTCTGCACTGGAACCAATGGGCAAAGTCATATTACGGGGGCCGTGTCCCACTGGAAAATTTGCCCAGATGGGGATATCTTGCTGAAATAGTTCCAGCACACGGCTCCATGTTTCTTCCTGGTCGCCGCAGTCAACAAACGCTCCAAGAATAAGACCGGTTATGTTGTCGAAACGACCCGCCAGGGAGAGTTGGGTCAGCATTCTGTCAAGGCGATATGGTGCTTCTCCAATATCCTCAATAAACAGAATTGCGTCTTGCCATGGTAATTCATACGGGGTCGAGACAAGATGGGCAAGAGTGGTAAGGTTGCCACCGAGAAGCCGTCCCCGGGCAGTACCTGGTCTGAGGATTTCAAGATCAGCAGGTTTGAGTGACTGAGGAGTATGGCTGCAAAGGGTGGTAAAGAGATTCTGCACGCTTTCTCGGTCAGAGGTTTTCAGGGTTGTGAGCATGGGCCCATGAAAGGTTGTAAGCCCTGTTCGCTTGGTGATAGCAGAGAGAAGGGCCGTTACGTCGCTGAAGCCAACAAGGATTTTGGGATATTCTTTAATGAGATCGTAATCAATCTCATTGAGAATTCGCAATGATCCATATCCGCCACGAACCGCCATGACTGCTTTGACATCGGGATTGCGCCAGATTTCTGTGAATGTATTATGCCGATGCCTGTCACTGCCGGCAAGATAGCCCTGCTGGTCAAGAAGGTTGCGGGGAAATGTTGTCTGGAAGCCAAGTTCGGAAAGGATCTGGACACCATTGCGGAAGGTTTCTTCCTGCCAGGGGCCTGCAGGGCCGACCAGACCAATTAAATCCCCACGGCGTAAGGCTGCAGGCAGCAAATGCGACATGGATCAGCTGTTCCTTTCGTAAAGTAAAAAGAGCCCTTTCAGGGTGAGAAGGGTATCCACAGAGGTAATGGAGGGAGCATATGGTGCAATCAGTTCTGCGATCCCACCCGTGGCAATTACCCGGGGAGTTGCTGGGGAAAACTCAGCAGCTATTCTGCCTACGACACCTTCGACCATCCCTCCATATCCGTATAAAAATCCCGATTTGATGGCTTTTTCAGTGGTTGTTCCGATAACTTTTTCCGGTGGCGTGCTGATGTCAACCTTGGGCAGTTTTGCTGTTTGTAATGACAGGGCATCCATGGATATCCCTATGCCAGGGAAAATAACACCGCCAAGATATTCACCTTTGCCGGAGACACAGTCAAATGTAATGGCGGTGCCGAAATCGATAATTATGAGTGGTTCTTTATACTGGTCAAAGGCTGCAACAGCATTGATGATTCGATCAGCCCCAACCTCAGCCGGGTTGTCTAGCAGGATAGGCATGCCGGTATTGAATGTGGCAGCATTTACCTCAATGGCTTCACAATGCAGATACTGGGCAGCAAGTTCGCGCCAGGCAAATTGCATTGTGGGGACAACAGATCCGATAATAAAGCCGGTAACCATTGTGAAATGCCGTTCTTTAATGGTAAAGAGTTCGTGCAGTAATGTGGCGAGTTCATCAGGAGTGGCTTTTCTGTCGGTCCTAATGCGCCAGTG
>JAUWDC010000202.1 GCA_030608985.1 Desulfobia sp.
GCGGTCTTTATCTGGTGGCACTGGCGACGTTGGAATATCAGAAAAAGAGTCATCTCCTCTCAGCACCTGGACAGTTAATTCCGACCCCTTGTCCCTGTCACAAGCTCTCCCTTCAAACTGCTCCAGATATAAACTCGCCTGACAACCACACTGCAGCGGAAAAAGAAGATACTGCAATATTATCAGCGGCGGAATAATAGCCGCGATAATGTTGACAATCATAGTCGGGATTACCGCAATCAGTATTATAAACACAAAGTGCATAAAGAAACCCTTTTCACTTACCTTAGCTTTACTTTCTGCCATTGCATCGGCCAGGGAAATTCTCTTATCCACCATGAGAAAGAGGACATACATCCACCAGACTGTCATCAACACTCCCGGAAGGATGAAGAGAAAATATCCGAAGAGAATAAGCAGAAGCAGAAAGAAGACAGAAAAGAGCTCCCCGAATCTCTGCATACCGCAAAAAATGTCTTTAAACTGCGGACGTTCACCTCGTCTGAGCCAATTAAGCATCAAAAGGAGATATCCCCCGATCAGCGGCCCGGCCAGTATTCCCAGACTGATAGACGCCAAGAACTGGATGACCACTCCACCAAGCACAAAGACAAAAAACTCATCCTTGAGCATCCTGTACATATTTTCTAAATGTTTTTGAAAATCCATAAATCAAACCTGAAAGAAGCGACTTTAAAAAAAATAAGTGGGAAAATACTGGACATCCAGACCAAGGCGCCCTATATTGTTAAGAATATCATTAAATATTAAAACACTTAACATCTATTCTATTTTCGTACAGGAGTCCACCATGCCAATTTACGAATTCCGTTGCCAGGACTGTAATAAGTTTTTCGAATCGATACTCAAATCAAGTTCACATGCTGCGCTTACTGAAGTTGTATGCCCAGAATGTGGCAGCAAAAAAGTAAAAAAAACCATCTCAGCTTCCAGCTACCGCCTCTCCTCAGGATCTTCAAGCATCCCGAGCGGCGCTCTAAGTGGATGCTCATCCCGTTCAGGCTTTTCCTGAGCATAACCACAACCCGGCTGGTTCAGCCAGGAAAATTAAAATAAACAATCAAGTAAAAGGCATTGAGATTTATAATAATCCAATGCCTTTTTTCTTTCTAACTTATTGCAGTGTTCCACCATAATTAAACAGAGAAGTTTGTTTCATCTTTCTGCCATGCCCCTGAATCTGTTTAAACAGATAAGAAAGCTCTTTCATCCCGTAGTGACTTCCGGTTAAATCTATCACCACATAATCAAGATCAACAAGAGGTTTTTCGGAGAGTACTGGAAGAAGGGAAAAAGGTTTCTCTGGTAAGGCAACGGTCTGCCCCCATCTTTTCTGCAATTCAAACCTTTCTCCCCGTGGACTGTAAAATGTCTGTCCATAACGGAAAAAGTCCGGTGTTGGTCTGGCTGTAAAAAGAGGAGGTCTGCCATACACCGTCACTCCGACCTTCATTCCCTTTTTATTTCTTATTATCTGTATCAGGCTCTTTTTATCTGATTCAATAGAAACCTGACTCCATTTGACACCACTTTCTTTAAGATAACGAAAAGCAGGAGTATTCAGCATGTTAAGGGTATAATCCGCACCTATTATTATGTCCCTTGCCCCCTTTTTTCTGCTCTCTTTCCGATTTGTTTTGCCTGGAGATGAAAACAAACTGAGTTGACTGATGTGTCCAATCTGCCAGGAGCGAAATCCTTTTCCCACCAACTCACCCACAGCCTGCCTGTAGAATGGTAACATATCCTCAAGAATTATTGGAGGAAGCCCCCATATAAGACTGGAATACAGATGTTTGGCGGGCTTTTTCATCCTCATAAGCTGACCATACGTTTTCTCGTCGAGGAGCAGTAATTTCCTTTCTATATTATAGGGAAGACGAAGTAAACACGTGCGAAGATCATCTGTTTTCAGCCAAATCGGCGGTATTTTTTTATCTGCAACTTTCCTTTTCTTTTTTGCCTTTACCGGAATCATTTTCACATCTGAGACAAAATGAAGACCAAGCTGGGCAATGACCTTTGAAATACGCTTATCGCCAAGAGCCTGCTTTACCTGCTTCTGGAACGTGCGGGGGGCTATTTTTTGTTGGCGGTGCTCACCTTTCCGTCGCTGTCTCGTATCCACCTTGTAAATGCTGTCTCCCGAAATGGCTTCAACACCGGGCAGTAGAAGGCTCACTGTCTCTCCGCGATTCCCTTGATCCAGACCCTTCTGTCCTTTTAAAACACCCTGAAGGGTAAATGAATGGCGTTCGCCACTTTTTTCCTGATGCAATCTTATTCTGTCTCCAGTTTGGACAGATCCACGAAGTGCCAATGTTACAGTATCTCTATGCACCCTCTTTACTTTCCCCAGAAACACACCGATATTCCCAGAATGCTCTGGAGACAGGATATCATCTGCCTGGGAATTGAGGAAATATCCGCCTGTTGTCTTTCTCCCCATGGCCTGCGCAAGAAGACTTCGAGCTTCAGGCATAACATCCTTACACTGATCTCCCGCATCAATAACCATTCGATAGGCCTTTACAACAGCACCTACATAACTGGCACTGCGCATCCTGCCTTCTATTTTGACAGAGGTAATTCCTGCTGCTTTTATCTTGGGAATGAAATCTACAGATTCAAGGTCATTCATAGAAAACAGATAGCCGGAGCCCGGACCTCTCCCTTTTCCCTTCCACGTATAACGACGCCGGCACGGTTGAACACATCGGCCCCTCAAGCCACTTTTCCCTCCTTGAAAGCTACTGAACAGACAGAGGCCGGAGTAACTAAAGCACAGTGCTCCATGGACAAAAACTTCCAGTTCCACATCACACTGTTTATGAATTTCATGTATTTCGGAGAGGCTCATCTCTCTTGCCAGAACCACCCGTTTGAACCCCATACCCTTAAAGTGACAGACGGCCTGTGAATTATGAGCAGCCATTAATGTACTGGCATGTACAGTAAGAGAAGGAAAATACTTCCTTATGAGAGAATAGAGACCAAGATCCTGGATAATAAGAGCATCCGGCTTAAGGCATGAGAGAACACTTAACAGTTCAATGACCTCGGGGATTTCTTCTTCTTTCATCAGGCTGTTCATGGCAATGTATACTTTCACACCATGAGTATGGCCATAGGCGATCATCGCTGCTATTTCCTCATAGGAAAAATGCCGTGCCAAAGCCCTGGCATTGAGTGTAGGCGCACCAATATAAACAGCATCTGCACCCTGTTCTACAGCAGTTGCAAAAACATCAAGAGTTCCTGCAGGAGCAAGAAGCTCTAATTTATTTGTGGACATGGATATACTCAAAGAATGAGGTGTTATTCGGGAAGAGGAAGGATGAAGAAAAAATTATTTCCTGCAAGAGTCGGTTCATAGCCCACATGACCGCCATGGATTTCTACGACCTGTTTGACAAAACTTAACCCATGGCCCGTACCCGGCTGATCAGCACTGCTTTTCCCTCTATATCCTTCTGCGAAAACGGATTCAGCCTCTTCTGCACAGAGATGGGGGCCGCTGGAAAAAACGTTAAACTTTATGCCATGTCGCCCTGGACCAAAATAATTCTTTATAATTTCACGACCATAGGCCACAAATTTTCTATGCACTCCCTGATGGGTTATAATATCTGAAGTATAGCGTACCGCATTTGAAAACAGATTTGCATACACCTGGGAAAGAAGACCGACATCGACTGTTAGAGGAATTTCTTCCTCAATCATATCTGTAGGCCTTTCAATAGTAATGCCACGAGAAGCAAGACGGCTGGCGTAATGTTCCAGCTGGGGGGTAATGATTTCCTTGTCCACCAGACATTTTTTTGGTCGGAGAACCAGGTGTCCTTTCTCAAAATGATCACGGCGAAAAAGACTTTCGAGAAAAAGGCTGCTGTTGCGGTGATGTTTGAGCATCTCCTGGTGGATATCAATAAGTGCCTGATGCAGACTGGAAAG
>JAUWDC010000058.1 GCA_030608985.1 Desulfobia sp.
CCGTCACCAGAAGGAAGAGATGGAGCATTAGTTTTTTGCCACGAAATCCACTAAATAACACGAAAATAGTACAATTTTTTTTTAAAAATTCTGCGCTGTTTCTCTCATAGAGTTAGCCTCTATCTGGCTAAAACCTTTTCATGAAAAAGACCCTAAAAAAAACAGTTTACACTCTCCCTCGTTATGGAGCCTGCCTTCAGTTTGATGTCAAGGCCGGTGAGATTGAGAAAAATATAGAGGCTGTCAAAAAAGGCCTTGAAAACCTGGATCCTCAACCAGGAACACTGGTCGTTCTACCCGAGCTCTGGGCTGCCGGCTTTCACTATGAGTCACTTGCAGGCCAGTGCCGCAGGTCGGAAGAAATTAATGAAGTGCTCATCCAGCTAGCAAAAAAATACACGATTCTTTTTTCCGGCTCTCTTCCTGAGAAAAATTTCTGTGATGGGCAATCAAGCTATTTCAACACCCTCTATTTTACTGATGGAAGCGGCACCATAGGGCAATATAGAAAACAACAGCTTTTTTCTCCCATGGGAGAAAGTGCCTATTTTTCTCCGGGCAGTAACCCTCATCCGGTCACAACAGATTTAGGGGTGATGGGAGGACTCGTCTGCTTTGATCTTCGTTTCCCTGATCTGGCCAGATCACAGGCAAATCAGGGTGCATCACTTATTGTAATGAGTGCCCAATGGCCAACAGTTCGTCGCAATCACTGGAAGACCCTTGTCCAAGCCAGGGCCATTGAAAACCAGGTCTATGTGGTCGCATGTAATCGTTTTGGCGAAACTGATGGAACCGAATTTGGCGGCCACTCCATGATAGTTTCGCCCAGAGGTGAAGTGCTGGTCGAGGCTGGTGACAATCAAGAACAGATTTCAGCAGTGCTTGAACCGGCAACTCTCTCAAGGGCACGATCACTCTTTTCATCCGCCGGTGTCAGGCCTTATCGAGATAATGATGCAGAAAAAATATCCGATCTCTTCTCCTTAAAAGAAAAAATAGAGCGTTATAAAAATACAGGTTCTCGGATTGTTTTCACTAACGGTTGTTTCGATATTCTCCATGAGGGACATGCAACATATCTTGAGGCTGCCAGAAAAACAGGAGATTACCTGATTGTCGGACTCAACAGTGACTCTTCCATAAAGGCGATAAAGGGCCCGGGAAGACCGGTTAATAACGAGTCAAGCAGGGCCAGACTTCTGGCTGCTTTAGGTTGTGTTGATCATATAGTGTTGTTTAGTGAAGAAACCCCTCTGGAACTGATTAAGGCGATACTTCCTGATGTTTTGGTAAAAGGCGCAGACTGGTCTGTTGATAAGATTGTTGGCGCTAAAGAAGTACTGGAAGCGGGCGGCAAGGTGATAAATATCGATATGGTGGAAGGGTTTTCCACCACAGGACTCATTGATCAGATAAAAAGGAAGAATTAGTGTCCATCCGGAAAGACTCATTTTCCAGACAGAAACTAACGACACAACTTTAAGAAAAGGCCCTTTGTCTCATCAATATTAAGCCCAAGATCAAGGATAAACTCTTCAAGATCTGTTTGACTGCAGTTTACACACGACTCGTATTTTCCGCTTCCGACATCATCACTCTCCTGCTTCAGAAATGCTACAAGTTCCTGGGCTGTTTTTTTACGGGCATGGCTGATATCCAGATTTTCTCTGGCTGAAAAAAGTTTCAGGCGTTGCCAGTTGCAGATACATCTTTCCAACCCACGATAGAGGCTTTTTGAACGGTTATCCGGTGTTAAGTCTCGGATCATGATGGTCATGTATCGTTGGATGACAGCTTTTTTCAATGGAATATGGTCCTGTGCATCAAGGGTCAAGCTTGGGCCGTCAGGATCTCTGGTAAGGTAGTAGATGGTTCCGTGATAGGCAACTTCAGGCATTTCTCCCGATTCTTCGATTATCAGAACTTCATCTGTCAACAGATCTTCTTTTTGCATAAATAACTATCAAGTAAAATTTAAAAGTGGTTTTTACCGATTTTCTTATCCAACAAAGATAATTTAAAAAACGACTTTTTGCCACTTCAGTGAAATTGCGAAGCCGGAAAAAAGCTGTGATTTGAATTATCGCCACCTTTGATATCTTTTAAGTTGCAAGAGATTCACACGGCGTATGAGTGTTTTTTGCGAATACGTCAAAATTCCTTTAAAGAACAAGGGGTTTCCTTCCGATGAACTTGTTGTACAAGAATTATAAGAAACAGTATTTTTTGGCACACTGACAAGGAAGCCACAATGAGAAAATATGCCAGCGGTTATATTTCATTTATAATTTTGTTTTTTTCAATGCTGCAGGTTCCATCAGCCTTCAGTTTCGAAACGTCCCCTCCCTCTTACCTGGAACCAAAGAGGTTTGAGGATCCTGTCGAGAAATCAGAATATGCCTGTGCACTTATCACACAGATCAGAAAATTGGCCGGCGAGCTTTTTAGCAACCTTAACGATCCTGATCCCGAGATGGGAGATCTGGGAGACGGTATGCTGGTGACTACTTTTGTCGATATAAACAAGTTATACAGATCTTCATCGTTTGGCCGCTACCTGACGGAGCAGGTAATGAATGAATTTCAGAGTCATTCTTATAGGGTCATTGATATTCGCAAGAGTTTAAGTGTCATGGTTCAGGAAAAGCGTGGAGAATTCGGTATGTCCCGTGATCCTGAAGAAATTGGCACTAGTGCCACTGCTGGTGCCATGCTGGCAGGAACGTATCTTGTGGGTAAAGACGGTATAATAGTAAATGCGCGGATCCTCAATAATGAAAGTTCCGTTCTGCTGTCCAGTGCTACAATAATTTTTGAGAGAAATGAGTTTACAGAGAAAATGCTGGAGGATGCCTCCTCAGCAAAAACAGAATCTTCAGAGGTGTCTTACCTGAAAAAATTAGAGAGATAATACCAGATCATACAATGTGACAAAGATGTTTTTACCTAGAGGGAGGAAGAGAAATGAAAAAGATGAGCAGCATAGGAGTCTTGTTAGCTGTGATAGCGCTGGCATATTCAGGTCCGGATTTACTTCAGGCAGAAACGCCCGTAGTAAAGGGTGAAGAAATAGTGGTTCCCGCTATCCAAGCTGCCGGAGAAGAGCAAAGCTCTTCAGCAGAGGTTGTTGTGACGGAAACACAGTCAAAAAAAGGAAAAGTTTCAGAGAAAAAAACGATTTCTGTTACAGTATCAACAGCCGTTCCAGTGGCAAAAGATCCAGTGGTAGAAACTCCAGTGCCGGAAACTCCAGTGACAACAACTCCGGAAAAGGCGAAGTACCAACCCTCTCATGCCAACGCCTATCTCGATCTCGAAAAAGAATCAGACAAACCAACACAGGAAGCATTAGAAGAGAGGGACTCTTCACGCTGTGAACCGAAAAGATACAGGGTGTATAATTACATGCCGGACAGTCTTCGCTCCCAAGGCACAGCTACTCTTCTGTCCGATATTTCCATAGATGTTGCCGGCAAGGTTTTTTACCAACTTAAAGATGATGGAGAAAAGAACTATACCGCCAGGGTAGCTGTAGTCGCTGCTGTTCCTTTATCAGACCTCAAACGGGAAACAGAGTTTGGCAGGGTTATGGCCGAGTTTCTTCTCACGGACCTCGCTGATCGAGGGCTGAAAGTGAAAGAGCTTCGTCTTGGAAAAGAAATTAACATTCTTGCCCAGACGGGAGAATTTATTTTATCTCGAAATATCGGTGAGTTAGCCAGTGTCTCACCGGAACTGGACTATGTCGTGGTTTCCACTTTTACCAATACGCGGAAAATGCTTATTGTTCAAGGACGTCTTGTGAACCTGAAAAACGGCCTGGTAAAAACATCCTGGCGCTATACAATGCCTTTGAACCGAGAACTTTTAGGGCTTTTCCATACTACAGAAAAGCCGTACACAATAGCAGTTAAGGGGATGTTGAATTAGCCGGAGATGGAGAAAAGAATGAAAAGAACAAACTGTACAATAGGGGTATCTTTGCTCCTGATGAGCATTTTTTTCTGGGGTGCGCTGGCAAGCCGGCCTGCATCTGCAGCTGATGAATCAGGGGCGGAATTGATAGTTTTGGCGCCGTTGGAAGGAAGGATTAGCTATTACAGCTATGCCAACATGACCGAGCTCGTAACCTTGATCTGCGATGATGCAATGGGTGATTTTAATGGCTTTTACGGCCCAACGATGGTTGCTGTCAAGCCCTTCACTGTTCTCGGTGATTATTTTAATACCAACAAAGTAACCCTGCTTGGTATCACATTGGCAGACCAGATGGCGGCAATGATAAATAGTGAGCCTGTTGCTGTTTATGAGGTGGAGGACAAATACAGCCAAAAGCTGAGTGGTCTTGTTGAAGAGATAGACGGTTACCTGCGGATTCATATTACAGGAAGAAATGTCCGTGGAGAACGGAGAAGTTTTGTCGTAAATGTTGAAATGTCGGAACCCTTATACAGGGCCCTTCATTCATATGTTGAAGTCTATTGATCAGGTTGTCTTTATTAGGAAATTGCCATGGTAGATGAACAGAAACCAACATCCGAAGTTGATGACTGGCTTGACGACGCGGAAGAATCAGATGATTTTTCCGGAGAGCTTGACCAGGGTGACATCGATGATCTTCTTGGCTCAGGTCTTGATGAGCAGAAGGATAATACTGGAGACTCAGAAGATTCAGATGCTATTGAGGAACTTGATCAGGACAATATCGATGCCTTGCTTGGAGGCAGTCTTGATGAGACTCCGGGAGAAGGCACGGAAGATGATGATTCTGCAGAGTTGGATCAGGCTAATATTGACGCCCTGCTTGGTGGAGCGGGTGAAGACACAGAGACGGAAACGGCTTCTGACGAATCTTTAGACCAGGACTCTGACGAACTTGATCAGGCTAATATCGATGCTCTTCTTGGAGGTGATGATTCTTCATTGAAAGAGGCAGGGCCTGAAGAGAGCATTGATGAAGACGACCAGACAAATATAGATGCCTTGTTGGAATCCGCAGAGACTGATGCTCCTGACGAAATGACTGTAGCGGCTGAAAAGGAATTGGACGAAAAAGATGGTGCTGAGTTGGATCAGACCAAGATAGATGCCGTGCCGGGGAGCGATGAAGAAGATGAAAAAACAGTCCAGCAGACAGAGACAGAAGAGGAAGCAGGTGAGGAAGATGCTGATCTTGATATTTTCCTTGGCGGTGGAGCTGGAGATGATGCCACTGAGACTGACGGCCTTGAAATAGAGCAGGACGAGATAGACCGTCTTTTTGCGGGGCTTGATGACGATGATGAAGATGACCTGTTTCCGGCTGAGGAAATTGATTTTGCCGAGATCATAGAAAGTGGGACCGAAGATGATTTTATGGATCTTGGCGCTGATGAAACAGTTGAAGGTCAAGCCGAAGATAAGTCTGCAGATGACAAAACCACAGCCGCTGGAGGCCAGGTAGAGGACCAGGTGGAGGGCGAGGAGGAGGAACATATTGTTGCCCAGTCCGGTCTTCCGTTTATCCCGGAGTCTTTGAGTAAAACGACTGTCGCCGCCATGGGCGCAACCCTCATACTCGTATTAGGTTTTTGTCTTTACTTTTTTATGCCTTCCGGAGAAGATCAGCCTGCCATTATTCCTTCTACGGTACCCCCTGAGGTTGCAGAACAGAAAGTAGACACAGAGCAACCCGTTAAACAGGCTGCTGTTTCAACAAATTTTATCCCGGTTGTGGGTGATATGGTTTATACCATGCCGCACACAGGTGGCGAAGTGCCTATAATTCTCAGTGGCGAAGATAAGGATGATACTGTTCTCACCTACTCAGTGATAAGCCAGCCACAGCATGGCCGGCTGTCTGGAAATGCCCCGGTCTTCACTTATCTTCCGGACAAAACCTTTCCCGGTGAGGATCGTTTTGAATACTCTGTAAGCGATGGAAAAGATACCAGTGGAATAGCAACTATCCTGATACGAGGACCAAATCTTGTCCAACAGGCATTGGCTTCTCCGGAGGAGGCAAAAGAGCCTAAGGTACTGCTGCCTGAAATGTCTCTTGTCGCGGCAAAAGATGTAACCATTTCTACAAAGAGTACATCCCCTGTCATAATTGATTTTGGAAAAATATGGCAGGATGCGAACAAGAGACCGTTACATTCAAAGACCTATCTTGACATAGACACATCAGGCTTGAAAGGAAAGCTGGTTCCATTAGTATTTGGGAAATACAGGTATACTCCCGATCCTTTTTATGGCGGGACAGAGTACATTGGATACCGGTTTAAAAAGGGTGGAATCAGTTCTGGCGACCATCTCATAACCTTGGATGTCACTCTTGGCAGTCCGCCACCGGAAATACGTCTGGCAAAACTAGAAGATGGGTATCTTGTAGGGCAGACTGTGCCTCTTGATGCGACATCCAGCCGAGATGAAACAAGGAAATCTCTCGAGTTTGAGTGGAATCAGGTCGGGGGAGTACCTGTGCAGCTTGTTATGATGAACGAAGAAGGATCTATGGTTTCTTTTGTTATGCCGTCTTTCTTTTACACAGAAGCGGACGCAGGCCCGAGTTTCATGCTGACAGCCCGGGATGAAACAGGAAAAACAGATACTCTGCATGTAAAAGTTTCTGTGGTGTCAAGGAGACAGGCGGCGTTATGGCGCGGTGAAAATGGCTTGATAGCGGATGATCCGCCAATGAGTGGCAGGATGCTGCCATGGCCCTATGCTGATTAAGTGTCTAAAGTTTGAAGTGCCTAAAATGCCTAAAGTTACGGTACCTCTCAATATCTCACAGGATCGCTTATTGTGATCGAATAAAACCTTAAACTTCAGGCACTTTAAACTTTAGCTCACGTTAGGCACTTTTTACCATCTACTCTTCAGCGTCGAGATAGTTTTGGAATAGTCTTCTGCACCGAAAACTGCAGAGCCGGCGACAAAAATATTTACGCCGGCTTCTGAAATTTCTGAAATTGTTGCCGGACTGACACCTCCATCAATTTCAATTCCCACCGTAAGGTTTT
>JAUWDC010000043.1 GCA_030608985.1 Desulfobia sp.
TTTTAGTAGAAGTTGGGCCGTAAGGCACTAAACACCATTTGGATGTCTTATGAAAACAGGTTGTTTTCTCTCAGCCATTCACGATTGAAAAAATAACAATAAAAGAGGTTTCATTAAATAACTTGATTATCGTTTTCTACATTTAATCTGCAGGAAAAGATAATCAGAAATCCCTTATGGAGTGCGCAATGGGAAAAACAGATGATAAAAAATCCGGCGCTGTTATGGTTGTCGGTGGAGGTGTAGCCGGTGTTCAGGCAGCCCTTGATCTGACAGAGCTTGGCTATTACGTATACCTGGTTGAAAAGGGAGCCGCAGTTGGTGGAGCAATGGCCCAGCTGGATAAGACCTTTCCCACCAACGACTGTTCGCTTTGAATTCTCGCGCCTAAGCTGGTAGAGGCCGGTCGGTCTCCAAATATCGAAATTCTGACGAACGCTGAACTCCTTTCCCTTGACGGAAAACCAGGAGCTTTTAAGGCTAAATTAAAAATTAATCCTCGTTATATTGATGCGGATAAATGTACGGCTTGCGGCCTATGCACCCAGTACTGTCCACGTCATCTTGTAGATAAATATAACGAAGGCCTGTCCATCACACGGCCAATTCATATTGATTTTCCCCAGGCAGTTCCAGCCACATATTTTATTGATCCCAGCGCCTGTCTTCACCTGAAACATGACACCTGTAAAATCTGTGTTCCTGTCTGCCGCAGTCACGCAATTAACTTCTCCCAGAAACCTGTTGATAGAGAATTAACTATTGGTGCGGTTATAATGTCACCAGGTTTTGGCAGGATACCTGACGAGGCTCTGGAAAAATACAGCTATGGAAAACATCCTGACGTTGTTACCAGTATTGAGTTTGAGCGCCTTCTTAATCCTTCCGGACCTTTTGAAGGACATGTTCGATGTCTTTCTGACAAGCGGGATCCTAAAAAAATTGCCTTTATCCAATGTGTTGGATCCCGTGATATAGGGTGCGACAATGGCTACTGCTCTTCTGTCTGCTGTATGTATGCTATCAAAGAAGCAATGGTTGCCAAGGAACACGATCCGGAATGTGATATCACTGTCTTTTACATGGATCTCAGGACCCAGGGCAAAGATTTTGACGCTGCTCGCATCCGGGCTGAAGAACATTTCGGAATCAAATTTGTCAGGGCCAAGGTCGCCGACGTAATTCCTTGGGACAAACAGCTCAAGCTGACATATTCCACCGTTGAAGGAACACATCATTTTGATCCATTTGATATGGTTGTCCTCTCTATTGGGCTTGATGCACCGGCCGGCGCTAAGGAACTTGCTAAGATTGGTGATTTTGAGCTGAATAAATATGATTTCTGTAAAACTGCTACCTTTGCTCCTCTCGATACTACCCGAAAAGGTGTTTTAGTAGCAGGTGCCTTTCAGGGTCCGAAAGATATCCCTGAAAGTGTCACCCAGGCATCAGCAGCAGCTGGTATAGCCTCGGCTATGATTAAACAACAGCGAGGCAAAGGATATATCACTAAAACCTATCCTGATGAAATTGAAATCGAAGATGAAGAGGCTCGTATTGGTGTCTTTGTCTGTCACTGCGGTATCAACATCTCCTCAACAGTTGACGTGAAAACTGTTGCTGAATATGCCGGCGGCATGGATAAAGTTGCCTATTATTCTGAAAGTCTTTACAGCTGTTCACAGGATGCCCAGGAAGTGCTCAAGGAAAAAATTAAAGAGCATAACCTGAACAGAGTTGTTATTGCCGCCTGTTCACCTAGAACCCATGAGCCGTTATTCCAGGAAACATTAAAAGATGCTGGTTTGAATCGCTGTTTGTTTGAGATGGTCAATATTCGAGACCAATGTTCCTGGGTCCATGCCAACGAACCTGAGGCTGCAACCGATAAGTCCAAGGATCTCGTACGCATGGGAGTAGCGAAAGCCAGGCATATCAGTTCTCTTCCCGCTCAAACCGTTCCTGTAACACCTTCTGCCGTGATATTAGGTGGTGGCGTGGCAGGACTTACAGCCGCTGAGAATATGGCTGATCAGGGTTTCCAATGTTACCTCATTGAGAAGAGTGATTCCCTTGGCGGCCACGTTGCTCAAATGAAAAATACCCTGCAGGGTGATAATATAGTTTCTTTGATGAAGGATCTTGTTACCCGAGTGAAGAAAAACAAGAAAATTAAAGTAATGACATCCAGCGAACTCGCAGATGTTAATGGTTTTGTAGGTAATTTTACCTCTGTCATCAATACCAAGAAGGGTAAAAAGACCTCTGAACAGTCTATAGATCACGGTGTGGTTATTGTTGCAACCGGTGGCAGGGAATATCGTCCTGATCTCTATATGCTCGGCAAATCCAAAAAAGTCATTACCCAGCAGGACCTGGAAACACAGCTTGCCGGAAAAGCTAAAAACAGGGCCCCTGGCTCAGTAGTTATGATCCAGTGTGCCGGTTCCCGGGGTGAAGATCTCCAGTATTGCAGCAAAATCTGTTGTAATAACGCAGTGAAAAATGCATTGAAAATTAAAGAGATCAATCCTGATTCCCAGATAATTGTTCTGTATCGGGATATGAGGACATATGGATATGCAGAGGATGCGTATCAGGAAGCCAGGGAAAAAGGTGTTATCTTCATTCCATATGAGGTTGATAACAGACCCAAGGTGGTAAAGAAGGGGAACGCCGTTACTGTCAACTACTTTGATCCGATTCTTCAGGAGAAGGTTTCCATTAATCCGGACCTTATTACATTAAGTACCGGTATTGTTCCTGAAGATCCTGAAAATCTAAGCAAACTTTTAAAAATACCGGTGACTGCGAATAATTTCTTCCTGGAAGCTCATGTGAAACTGCGTCCTGTAGAGATGCCGGTAGACGGTGTGTATGTCTGCGGTATAGCGCATTCGCCCAAACCTGTTGATGAGATTATAGCGCAGGCACAGGCAGCTGCCGCTAAAGCTGCTATTCCTTTGGTCAAAGGAGAAGTTTCTGTAGAACCTACTGTTTCTTCAATAGATAAAGAAATCTGTATCGGCTGCCAAATCTGCGTCAATCTCTGTCCGTTTGCCGCCATTCATATGGTAAAAGACGGTAAGAAGAAAAAAGCTGAAACTATCGCAGCTTCCTGCAAGGGATGCGGTATCTGTGCTTCACGTTGTCCGACTTTTGCCATCAGCATGGGAGGCTTTACCCGTGAACAGATAGAAGCTCAGATCACAGCATTTGGTGAGGTAGAGTAATCGCACAGCGATTAAAAATCAGGTAAACGATACCTGCCTGTTGTATCGCAGGTAACCATTAACTCGGTATCCCGCAAGCGCAAGATGCCGGGGAAATAAAAGAGGTGTAACGAATGAGTCAGGAAGAATTTAACCCTAAAATTTTGGGATTTCTCTGCAACTGGTGCTGCTATGCTGCTGCTGATGCGGCAGGTGTTTCCCGATATCAGTATCCTCCCAACCTGCGTACCATCAGGGTAATGTGTACAGGGCGAATAGATCCTGTATTTATCCTGAAGGGGTTTGCCGAAGGTGCCGCTGGTATTTTTACAGGTGGCTGACAACTCGGAGAATGCCATTACCAGGTAGGTAATTACGATGCTATGGGTGTTAATGCTCTCATTCATAAAATACTCGGTGAAATTGGAGTAAATCCTGAGCGTTTTAATCTAAAATGGGCATCTGCAGCAGAAGCTCCCCGTTTTGTTCAGTTGATCACTGAATTTACTGAAAAAGTTAAAGAACTTGGTCCGTTAGGTCAATCTGAAGGTGTTGACCCTGAGGAAATGAAAACTCGTATTGATAAAGCTATTAAACTTGTGAACAGTAAAAAGTTACGAATGACTTTTGGTACGACGACAAAAGCATTACGAAAGGATGAAGACCGTAGCCCAGCTCATATTGCTGAGGTAATTGATTCTAAACTGAGTAAAGCTATATCTGCCGGATTATAGCGTTTTTTATATTTCGTTAAAAGGGGAGTGCTGTTCATAAACGGCACTCCCCTTTTTTATTTATCATCTATTTATCTGTTTTTATTTTTCTTTCTTTCCGCGCAAACACATTGTAATGTTCTTCCACTTTTCTTTTTTCCCTTGACACCACTTATCTATTTTTTTATACAAGTTGCCAATAGTAACTTCTACTGAAATAGTTATGATCATAAGGCGAATCTCACATTTTTATATAGACGGTTTTCGATCCATGCGGGTTGGGAGAAAACTGTGGCTCATAATTTTCATTAAACTTTTCATTATGTTTGGGGTGCTGAAGATTTATTTTTTCCCCAATTATCTTAATACAAATTTTTCATCAGATCAGGCCAGGGCAGAACATGTTCTGGACAATATAACTGTATATTCCAAGTAGCT
This sequence comes from Desulfobia sp., assembly GCA_030608985.1. GTDB lineage: Bacteria > Desulfobacterota > Desulfobulbia > Desulfobulbales > SURF-16 > Desulfobia. Next base: position 4,364 of record JAUWDC010000043.1, read on the forward strand.
TGGAATACTTTTTGTCATCTTGACTATTAAAACGGAGAGGAGGTAAGGATGATCGAACATGTTGATCTGTCACAGGTCAACTGGGCAAGAGCTCAGTTCGCCCTAACGGCAATGTATCATTGGATTTTTGTCCCCCTGACATTGGGGTTGTCTGTTCTACTTGCATTTTTTCATAGTATTTATGTGAAAACGGGAAATGAAGAATGGAAGCGACTTACTAAATTCTGGATGACGCTTTTTGCAATCAACTTTGCCATTGGAATTGCCACAGGTATCATTCTGGAATTTCAATTTGGTACCAACTGGTCGAATTATTCCTGGATGGTAGGTGATATTTTTGGCGCTCCTCTGGCAGCTGAAGGTATTTTTGCTTTTTTCCTTGAGGCTACATTCTTCGCGGTCATGTTTTTTGGCTGGAATCGTGTTTCCAAGGGATTCCATCTTTTTTCAACCTGGATGGTAGCTATCGGCTCCAATCTTTCTGCACTCTGGATTCTTGTTGCCAACGGCTGGATGCAATATCCAATAGGTATGCAGTTTAATCCTGACAGTGCTCGCTTTGAAATGCAGAATTTCTGGGAAATTCTTTTTTCTCCTGTTGCCATCAGTAAATTTACACATGCAACCAGTTCAAGCTTTCAAATGGCCTCTTTATTTGTTGTTGGTATTTCCTCCTGGTACCTCCTTAAAGGAAGACATCAGCTCATGGCAAAGAGAAGTATTGTTGTGGCCTCTGTTCTCGGCATCTTGGCATCCGGCTATGTGGCATTTACTGGTGACGAAGCTGCCTATTCAGTGGCCAACAAGCAGCCCATGAAACTTGCCGCCATGGAAGGGCTATATGATGGTGAGAAGGGCGCTTCCATTGCCGCTATGGGAATAGTTAATAACGCTAAAGAACCCGGCGACAAACAGGATGCCTTTTTATTCGATGTCAAAATTCCCGGCCTCCTTTCTCTTCTGGCTAACAGGGAATTCGGCTCTTTTGTTCCAGGTATTAACGATCTGGTGTTTGGTAATAAAGAGCAGGGTATTGTCGGAGCCGATGAAAGAATTGCCAAAGGCAAGATGGCCATTGAACACCTTACAGTCTATAAGGAAGCCCAAAAACATGGATATGCTGTTCAGGCAGAACAAGCACTTAATGAATTCAACAAATATAAAGATGATATTGGCTATGGTTATCTGAACAAACCTGCGGATATTGTTCCTCCGGTGGCTACAACATTTTACGCCTTCCATATAATGGTTATTCTTGGCACAATTTTCCCGTTAGTCTTCCTTTTATTTCTCATTTTTATAAAAAAAGGAACGCTGCATTCCCATAGGTGGCTTCTTAATCTGGGACTGGCCTGTCTTCCCTTGGGTTATATCGCAACCGAGGCGGGCTGGGTTGTTGCGGAGGTTGGTCGTCAGCCTTGGGCTATTCAGGGGCTTTTACCGGTATCGGTTGCCAATACCAATCTGACGACAGGTACTGTGCAGACAAGCTTTTTTATGTTTTTTGCATTGTTTACCGTGCTTCTCATCGCCGAAATCAAAATTATGCTGACACAAATAAAAAATGGACCTGAGGAGAATTAAACATGATCGGACAACTTGATTTATCAACCTTGCAGCATATATGGTGGATCATAACCTCACTGGTCGGTTCACTGTTCCTTTTCCTTACCTTTGTCCAGGGAGGGCAGACACTCCTCCTGACTCTTGCCAAAGGTGATGATGAAAAGTCGTTAGTGGTCAACTCCCTGGGAACAAAATGGGAAATAACCTTTACCACACTTGTTTTATTTGGCGGCGCCTTGTTTGCAGCCTTTCCAAAATTTTACGCTACCAGTTTCGGAGGCGCGTATTGGGTGTGGATGCTCATTTTGTTTACCTTTATTATTCAGGCAGTAAGTTATGAGTTCCGCAAAAAACCGAATAATTTTCTTGGCACAACAGTGTATGATGTCTTTTTGTTTATTAATGGAAGTGTAGGAATCCTGTTGATTGGTACAGCCATAGGGACATTTTTTACAGGTTCAGCTTTTGTGTTGAACGAATTTAATCAGGTCACCTGGCAGACGCCGTTACGTGGTCTTGAGGCGGCCTTTAATTTCTTTAATCTTTCCATGGGGCTTTTTTTCGTCTTCCTGGCCAGGACCCTTGGTGCAATGTATTTTGTAAATAATATTGATCACGACAGGCTGACAGAAAAATCCCGACGTTCTGCATGGGTTAATTTCCTGGTTTCTCTGCCTTTTTTACTGTATGTGCTGATCAGCTTGCTTGTTATGAAAGGCTTTGCCATTAATCCTGAAACAGGTGAAGTGTTCATGCAGAAGGGAAAATACCTGATGAACCTGTTTGGCTGTCCGGTAACGCTGATTTTACTGTTAATTGGGTTGATTTTGGTTATTTACGGAGTGGCCGTGACCTATGTGCAGAGGAAAGATCATGGTATTTGGTTTAGTGGTGTGGGGACAGTGTTTACCGGCCTGGCCATATTTTTCCTGGCAGCTTTTAATAACACACCTTTTTACCCATCAACTGCTGATTTACAATCAAGTCTCAGCATAGCCAATGCGTCGAGCAGTCATTATACCCTGACGGCAATGACGTATATAGCCTTGGCAATTCCTTTTGTGCTTGGCTATATTGTCTATGTCTGGAAATTAATGAATATTAAAAAGCTTTCGCTTGCCGACGTGACGAGTGACGATAAGGCCTACTAATTAGTATTTGAACGGAAACTCAAAAAATACGTATTTACAATAGATTAAGCTAATTATTTTAAAAGGATATATTTATGAGTGGATTACTGATATTTGGTTGGATTGCCCTGATTATAGTATCATACATAGGTGTACAGTTTTTCTTAAAGAGTACTGATATGCTTTAATCTCCATGCCAAACAATACCTTCAAAAAAGGAGCCTGCTTTGAACTTCAAAGCAGGCTCCTTTTTTTGTGGAGTTCATCAAGTTTGTTGGTTTAATCTTGTGTGGGTCTAATTCCCCGCAGCTTGCTGCGCAATTTAAAATAGAAGATCCGAATTAATACCCCGCTTTGCGTGGCAAAGGCGAGTCTCAGCGAGAGAGCTTGCTCCGGGGATCTTTATTTAATAATCATCTATTTGCAGCGAGTAAAACTGTACATATGAAATAATATAGAAAGGGTTGTCTTTTATAATTCTATTCTTTCTATTGACAATAGTGGCTGCCATCACTATTGTCTTTTTGAGCATAAGCACATTAAGGGCAAGGTGTGATATTGTATAACATAGTGTACTTATAATATTTAATTTGATTACCACT
>JAUWDC010000016.1 GCA_030608985.1 Desulfobia sp.
CAGAGGTCTTTAATGCACAACCAGCTCTCCACCGTGGGCAGAGAGTGCCGGCCCTGGTTCCATGGCTGAGAAAAAACAATAGATTGGAAGCCATTTTGAGCAAGTTGGAGACAGGTTGGGACTCGATCATCGATAAAGGAATGGAGGCCGGCATTTTCAATGTGAGCCAATTTTCCATCATGTTCGCCGGTGGCTATGAGGTTTACTCTGTCAAACACCGATTCGCCAAGGACATTTTGAAGCCAGTGAGCAATGGGTTCTTTTGTGGGCCTGGCTGTTATAAAGGTTAGAGGGGCCTGATGGGAGAGCTCTGTAAGAACAGACACAGCATGATCCATAGGTTCCAAACCACTCTCAAGAGGTTCTTCCAGGAGACGGGTAAAGATGTCATGAATAATGTGAGGAGAAACATCAAGGCACTCTTCGACTTGAAAAGAGGTGATTTCTTCTGGACGAATGATTAGTTCGTAGTCTTTTTTTGCAAGATCAATGAAGGCTGACATGGTATCGGCAACAACACAGTCAATATCAAAGCCTATGGTTTCAGGGGAAATATGCATACATGGATTATTTTAAAATTCGTAAAAGCAATTAGTGCCTGAATGAAAAGTGTTCAAGCTAAAAGCTAATTGCTAACAACTTTTTTAATAAGATACACGGTAGCTTCTATACTGGCAATAATCCTTGGCGCAAGCTGTTAAAAAAATGCGCTATGAATACTTTGCTCACAGGCTCGCTTTAGATACGATGAACTTTTTACGAATTCATCTTCCTTGACAAAATTTATGAAGATGGGCATAGTCGCAGCGTAGCCGGATTTTTATCCGGAAGCGGCCTTTTGAGTGAATCTCGGAGGTAAACTGCGGGCTTAATCTGACTACGATGTATCCACATGCGTTTAGCGTAATCGGTTGTTTCCTTTTGTATTACAAGACCACCAACAGGTGAAGGCCGCTTCATGGAGAACACCTCCGAGACCGCATCCTTGATGAACCGTAATTCCTCGGGTGGTTGGAGCAATAACCACTCAAGTAAATTAATAAGCTAGTTCATCATGAGTTGATACGTCGAGAGAGGGCTTTACAACAGCTGGAGCAGATGTCTAAAGGGTTCATTCGGCAAGAGTACAATGGCAAAAAAAAAGAAATTATCTCCAGAGTCATCTGCAGCACCAGAGCCTGTTATCATACCACAGGAAGAGCATTTAATATCTCCTCGAAGAATCAATAAGGATGCACTTAAGGTTCTGTCTCGCCTGCAAGAAGCCGGACACCGAGCATATCTTGTTGGTGGTGGGGTTCGAGATCTCTACCTGGACAAGGAACCAAAAGATTTTGATATCAGTACCAGTGCCCGACCGGGTCAACTGCGCAAATTATTTCGTAACAGTAGGACCATAGGTCGTCGTTTCCGTCTCGTTCAGGTTTTTTTCCCTGGAAACCATATAATCGAAGTTTCGACCTTCCGTTGTAGCAGCGAGTATGACCTAGAGGGTACTGATGAGCTGCTGCCTTCCAATAATACTTTTGGTTCCCGGGCAGATGATGCCTTTCGTCGCGATCTGACAATTAATTCTCTCTTGTATGATATACAGGATGGGTCAATTATTGATTACACAGGGGGAGTAGAAGATCTCAAGGCCCGTATAATACGAATTATTGGAGATCCCGATCGCCGGATTACAAGGGACCCAGTAAGGATGCTGCGTGCCATTCGTCACGCTGCCCGAAGTAATTTTTCAATTGAAGAAAAGACGTGGAATGCTATCCTGCTGCATCGGGATAAACTTCATCTGTGCCCTGTTTCCCGAATTAGGGATGAATTATTGAAAGATCTACGAGGTGGAGCCAGTAGAAAATGGGTTGAGCTGGCCCTTGACTGCGGTCTGTTTTGTGAGCTTTTTCCTTTTTACCATTCTTTTTTCCAGTCTAATGAGAAAAGCTCTCAATACAGGCAGGAACTGGGGAATGCACTTGGTGTGGCTGACCGACTGCATGGAAAAGGGAACTATATTCCAGAGCATATGCTGCTGGGGTTACTTCTTCTCCCATGGGCTCTGCATACTTTTTCTCTTTTGAACAGTAATAAGGCGCAAAAACGTGGGGATGCGTATGCAATGTCGCGAAGTATACGGCAAAAGCTTGATACGAATTTGCTCTACCTTAACTTGAAAAAGGCGATACGTGAACAGGTTGCAGGGCTTCTGTCGCACCTTCCTCTTTTTTCCTCCAATGACCGGGACTCTTTTCAGTACCCCCTTGAGGGGTATAACTGGCCGCACTGGTTATCTAAAAAGAGTTATTTTAAGGAAAGATCACAATTTTACATGATGTATAGGGAGGCCTTTGGCGGGCAACCTGCTGAGATCAAGATGGTTGCGATGTCTGGAAAATCAAAACGGATGAAAAAAAGAGGCGTATCCAAGGGAGGGCGAAGGCCGGCTTTTTCCAGAAATGAACAAAAGGGCGGCGTATTTGGCTTTAAGCGATAATTTTTTTTACCACAGAACATACAGAGAAATCTTTTTTATTACAAGCAGTTACCTCTGAGATCTCTGTGTGCTCTGTGGTTAATTTATAGTTTTTACGATTTTATCAAAAATGGCATTTTCTAAGAAAGATTTAGCAGGGTTGAGATCCTTATCGTGCTCTGAGTTGATGGCGAAGGCCCTTGAGGTCAAATTGGCCCATCGGGGGCTCAAGATCTCCCTATGTTCCATTATAAATGCCAAGTCAGGAAAGTGCAGCGAAGACTGCCGGTTTTGTTCACAGTCTGCCCATTACAAGACGGACACTCCTGTTTACCCTTTAAAAAGTGAAAAGGAGATTGTTGAAGCCGCAGCCACAGCACAAGAAGATGGGGCATCCCGTTTTTCTCTTGTCACCAGTGGCAGAGGACTGGGGGCCGACGATCTCAAGCGAGTTGCCGGTATTGTAGAATCAATACGGAGCCGCGTTGATATTGCTGTCTGCGGCTCTCTGGGAATTTTGAGTGTAGACTCTTTGCGTCTTCTCAAAGATGCAGGAATGAGTCGTTACCATCATAACCTGGAAACATCACGAGAGTTTTTCCCCCAGGTTGTTTCTACACACACATTTGATGACCGTATTGCGACTATACGGGCTGCGCAGCAGGCAGGAATGGATGTGTGTGCCGGTGGAATTATCGGTCTTGGTGAAACAGAAGATGACAGGGTATCAATGGCATTGAGTCTTGTTGAGTGTGATGTTCGCTCTGTTCCATTAAATATCCTTATGCCCCTCACCGGGACTCCAATGGAAAATAATGCCCCTCTCTCGCTTCAGAATATTCTTCGTACAATTGCGCTGTATAGGCTGATACTCCCTGGGGCAGCTTTACGTCTTGCTGCCGGAAGAGAATCGGCTCTCGGTGATTTTCTGAGTACTGCTTTCATGGCTGGTGCTGATGGCATGATGATTGGCGGTTATTTAACGCAAAAAGGCCGTAACCCGGAAATGGACAGGAAATTTGTCCGGCAGATACAAGAGTTATGGACAGGCTGAACTGGATAGAGAAGCAGCGGCAGAGCGGAAATTTTCGGCAGCTTACCCCCGTCAAAAGAATGCAGGACGGCACATTGCAATTGGCTGGGGACACAGAAAAAGCAGTACTCCACGATTTTTCCTCCAATGACTACCTTGCCCTCTCCCTCCATCCTGACCTGATTGCCGCGAGCAGAAAGTATCTTGAAATGGCAGGTGCTGGAGCCGGGGCAGCCCGGTTGATGAGCGGAGACCTGACCGTATATCATGAACTGGAAAAGAAAATTGCCGAGCTTAAGGGACAGGAAGCGGCCCTTCTTTTTGGAAGCGGATATCTCGCTAATTGTGGAATCATACCTGCCCTGCTCGGGCGGCAGGATGTGGTTTTCTGTGATCGTTTAAACCATGCTTCCATTTATGATGGCTGCCGACTTTCCAGGGCTCGCCTTGTACGATTTCACCATAATGACTTAAATCATCTTGAGGATATGTTGAAGTCGAGGCGGGGTAAGGGGGAAGCCCTGATTGTTGTGGAATCCATATATTCTATGGATGGAGACAGGTCTCCTCTTAAAGAATTAGTCTCCTTAAAAGAGAAATATGGTTGCCTCCTCATGGTGGACGAGGCCCACGCTACGGGTTTGTTTGGGCCAAATGGCGGAGGAGTGATTGAGGAGGAAGGTCTCTCCTCCCATGTCGATCTTGCCATGGGTACGTTTGGCAAGGCCCTTGGCAGTTATGGAGCATATGTGGCGGCTTCAGGCAGTATGATTGATTTTCTGGTGAACAGGGCCAGGTCTTTTATTTATTCCACGGCCCTTCCTCCCGCAGTTGTTGGCGCGTCTCTTGCTGCAATTAAAATTATACAGAAACAGCCGGAACTGCGTCAGAAGCTGTTTGCCAAGGTGGACCTTTTCAAGTCAATTTTAAGGCAAGGCGGACTGGATGTGTTAGGGCCTTCACAGATTGTACCTGTTTTAATAGGGGAAAGCAGCACTGCAGTATATTTGGCTGAAAAGCTGCGCCGTAAAAATATTTTTGCTACTGCTGTCCGGCCGCCAACTGTTCCGGAAGGAACAGCCCGGCTTCGTTTTTCCATCACCTTGCACCACAAGAATGACGTACTCAAACAAACAGCGGCTACCCTGCTGGAAATCCTTGAAAAAGGATGATCCGCAATTGATAATTAAAAATTACGAATTACGAATGAAGGCATGTATCAGAAAAGTACCTCAATTCTTAATTCTTAATTCTCAATTTTTAATTAATTCCCCCCATCCAGCTCTTTTCTTATTATGCGACTCACATCACCAATACTGATTGGTTTCATGAGAACACTTCGAATGCCTATTTCCCTTATCTTCTCATCTGTTATTTCTTTACTATAGCCGGTACAGAGAATGATGGGAATATTCGGGCGCATTTCCAGTATCTTTTTTGCCAACTCTATTCCGGTTAAGCCTGGCATGGTCTGATCTGTAATCACCAGGTCAAAATTCTGATTATGGGTAAAAATCTCCAGGGCCTCCTGGCTGTCGGTGACAGTATGGACCCGATAGCCGAGATTACTGAGGAGCTGACCGCCAAGTTGAACCAGTTCTTCTTCATCGTCCACCAGCAGAATCTTTTCATTTCCCACAGGGATGGGGGTATTGACAGCATTGTTTTCCATCTCCTGCGGAACATCGGTAACCAGAGGAAGTAACACATGAAAAACACTTCCAACTCCTTGGGTGCTTTCCACGGAAACATTTCCGTGCATATTTTCGACAATACCGTGGACAACGGCCAGCCCAAGTCCGGTACCTTCACCGACCTCCTTGGTGGTAAAAAAGGGTTCAAAAATCCGTTCTTTGTCCTCATGAGTGATTCCCTGGCCAGTATCTGCAACAATCAGTTCCACATATTTGCCGGGCTTCAAATGCGGATAGCCCGTCTCGTTGGAGTGCTGTATGTTTTTTTCATTCAGCGAAATTGTGAGTTTCCCATGCTCACTCCCCATGGCCTGGGCCGCATTGGTGCTGAGGTTCATTATAAGCTGGTGTACTTGGGAGGGGTCTCCTGATACAAGAGCATCGTTCGCATTTAGAGCAGTGGCTATTTCAATAGTCGATGGCAGGGTAGAGCGTAACAGCTTCAAGGTCTCTTTAATAACGGGAGAAATCCTCATGGGCAGTTTTCTTGCCTCGCTGCTTCGGCTGAAAGTAAGAATTTGAGCCACCAGGTCCTTGGCCCTGTTGCCGGCCTTTTTAATTTGCATAAGATTGCTCGTGGTATTCGAGCTTTCAGGACTGTCGAGCAGTGAAAGTTCGGTGTAGCCGAGGATTGCTCCTAAAATATTGTTAAAGTCATGGGCAATTCCACCTGCCAGGGTGCCGATAGCCTCCATCTTCTGAGCCTGGCGGAGACGATTTTCAAGGTTTGATTTTTCCTTTTCAGCAAGGTGGCGTTCGGCAATTTCCTGTTCCAGGTTGCGATTGACCGTGACAAGTTCCGCGGTGCGCTCCTGGACCCTTTTTTCAACCTCTTCTTTGGATCGGGTAAGACTTTCATTGCTTGCTATAAGGGATTTATTTAAAGAAAAAATTTTACTCAACAGTGACCCGAAGCTGAAGTGTAGGATAATAAAAGAGAGGAGAAGCAGGCCAAGGCTGAGAATCACGGAAGAGATGATAAGGGTGTGAAGATCCTTGAGCTCCTGGGTGATATCCAACGCAACAATAATTTTACCGAGGGCCTTATTTTGAAAATTAACGAGGTGGAAGGGCGAGATAAAAGTATAATGCCTGCCGTCGATTTTTTTTCTCTGAACATCCAGGGAAAGGTCAAGAGAATCAGATACTTTCTTGAAAAGTGTTATATCCCGGGCGCGGATAGTGTAGTCTCCGCATTGCTGCAAGGGAATTTGAGCAAAGATCGCTTTACGGCACTCTTCGGTGAGCACAGCCAGCCCTGTGATGCTGTTTAGTTTTTCACTGAGGGAGTCCATGAAAAGGCTTGCCTTGATGCCAAACTGGGTAACGCCCAGGAAGTCTCCCTCATAGAAAACCGGCTGGACCACCCGATATTCCATCCCGGACGGGCCAACCATAAATCCTGATACCGGTCGACGAGTGCCGTTGGCCTCGGCAATATCCGGCCGAATAACGCTTACATCATCACCGAACTGCTCAGGACGATGCACCCTGAGAAAGTTGTGGTTGTTTGGTAACACCCAGCCGATGGAGGAGAAAAATTTATTTTCGCCTTTCAGTATGTTGAGAAAAGGCTGAGAGTGGGTAAGTAATTTTTTCCTGTCACGATGGGCAAAGGCCGAGATGAGAGCTGATTTTTGCTTATTGTTCTTGTACGCCACAAAGCTCTTAATCCGCTTCTGGTAATGTGTTTGTGTCTCCGTAAAGATTCGTTGGGCAAGGATACGGGCACTTTCCTCTTTGCTGGTGATGATTCGTTCAATTGATATACGGCCTTGTCGGATGAACAGGGTAAGAAAAATTGAACAGACAAGCAGCATAAGTATCATAACTGCTGTTATTGCTTTCCACCGTATATCCATCTTTCCCTGCTATCAGCTGTCAAGCGTTGATCGCAATGTTTCAGCGAGTTTATGAATACTCAGGGGTTTGTGGACAAACGCCTTGAATCCGAGACCAAGTGCCTTTTCTTCATTCCACTCTTTGGCATAGCCGGTACAGAGGATAATCGGTATTTCCGGTCGTATCGCCATCATTTTTTGAGCCAGTTCAATTCCTGTCATGTTGGGCATGGCCATATCGGTGATGACCAGGTCAAAATCATTTGGAGAAGAAGTGAAATACTCTAGCGCTGCGGCACTGGAGGTCACTCCGGTTACCTCGTAATGTAGATAACGCAGCATCCGTTCGCCGATATGTACGAGAGGTTCTTCGTCATCAACCAGCAGGATTCGCTCATTGCCTTTACCCATTGGAAGAGACACCACCGCAGGAGTCTCCTGGAAAGGCCGTGTCTTGTCAAGGACGGGGAAAAAGAGGTGAAAGGTGGTTCCTCTTCCAGGTTCACTTTCAACGGTGACTGTGCCGTTGAGACGCTGCATTATGCTTTGAATCACAGAAAACCCAAGGGTGTGTCCCTCAAGATTTTCTTGACTGGTCTGTGATGGGTCAAAAAGTTGATCGATCTCTGCAGCATTCATTCCCGGTCCAGTGTCACTGATACTGAGCTGTTGATAGAAAACCCCATTTTTTAATCCGGAGAAGCTGCCGGCAAGGTTTTGATCTGCCTCAATTTCCTGCAAATGTATTTTCAGTTTGCCGCCTGCATCTCCCATTGTTTTGGTTCGATTGGTGCAGATCGTCATGAAGACTTGGTGCACTTGGGCAGGATCAACCATAATTTTCCCTAACTCTGAATCGAAATAATGGCTGATCTCGATGGATGGAGGAAGAGATGCGTGCAGGAATTTGAGAGCCTCATTGATAATGAGTTTCAGTTCAAGTGCATAGGTGTGGGATTCTTCATTCCAGCTAATTGCTGAAATTTGAGATACGAGGTCCCGTGCTCGCAAACCCGCCTTACGGATACAGGAAAAATATTCTGTCAGGTCTTCATTGCCATGGCTCTTGATTCTGCCCAGATCGGTATAGCCGAGAATGGCCCCTAAGGCGTTATTGAAGTCATGGGCAATGCCTCCCGCCAGCATGCCGATGGCTTCGAGTTTCTGCGACTGAATCAGGCGGTCTTGAATGTTTTCTTTTTCCTCTTCAAGACGTTTACTGGAGGATATCTGCTTGGTCAGTTCGGTGTTGGCTTTCATGAGTTGCATGGTTCGTTCGGTAACCCGCTCTTCCAGCTGGCGGTTGATAGCTTGAATATTCTCCTGGCTCTCCTGGAGGAGAGATGTCAGGAAAAAATTGCGTCGAGAGAAATATTCCATGACATAGCAGCCAGTCATTCCAACGAGATTGGCACAGAAAAAAAGCAGAATGTTGGTAAGAATTGTGGGGGGGGAAAGAGTCGTAAGGGTAGTTGCTGTAAAAATATAGATGGCAAAGGTTATCCAGCCGGCGAGACTTCCCCATAGAAAGCGCAGTCTCATAGTGGTGTAGCCTATCATGTACGCCAACAGCAGACAGGTATGATATATCTGCTGAACAGGGGCAGGCGCCATGGCAATCATGGCAATCAGACCAGTTGCAGCACCAACAAGGCACAGGGCCAGTAACGGCTGAATAAGCCGTGCACAGGCCGTACAAAAGGAAAAAGCAAAAAGGGCCAGGAGCATTGGAGAGACGATGGCGTAGCGAATTATCCAGAACCATTTAATCTGGTCGGAAATGAGATAGGCATCAATAGCTCCTGTTAGGGCATAGAGAAAACAACCCAGTAGCAGGGCAAACCTGATTTGTGACAGAGATGACGTATAGGCATAGGAGAGAAATTTCTGCTCCAGATGATGCCAGTCACCGGTAAAGGAAAGAGAAAACGGATGGATTGGTATTTTTTTTTTGTCTAAAGACCCGCTGTCACCACTCATATATTATCAGCCACCTGGGAAGAGTATTATTCACTCTTTAGAGTATCTAATAATCACCAAATGATGTCAATGTAACAAAAATATTTTTCGACCACGAAAAGCACGAAATACACGAAGTTTTTTACAAAGAATAGTTAATTTTTTTTCGTGTTTTCTGTGTTTTTCGTGGTGTATTTTTATATGTTACTTTTAAAATAGAAGCTGGCTCCGGTTATTGTGCCGAATAGTTACCGATCAGCGTTGGCAATGGAGACAGAAATAGGTCGCCCGCCCGGCGATTATGGATTTGGTGATGGGGGTCCCACAGGAGCGGCAGGGATCCCCTTCTCTCCCATAGACCTTAAGCTCAACCTGGAAATATCCCTGTTCCCCGGAACTCGAGACAAAGTCCCTGATTGTGGTGCCGCCGCAGGCAATAGCTCTGGAAAGTATCTGGGGAATTGCGGTATGGATTTTTTCCCAACTCGCTCTGGACACAGAACCAACTGCTGTCGTTGGTAGAAGAGCAGCAGCAAAAAGAATTTCATTGGCATAGATGTTTCCAATTCCTGCAACAACATGACTGTCCATGAGGAAATTTTTAATTGGCTGGAGCCGTTTACCGGCCTTTTTTTTGAGGTAGGAAGGGGTCAGCTGGTGATGGCTGTCAGCAAAAGTTTTCTGCCAATCAGAGAATTGTGCCCCGGAAATACCATGCAGGCGAGGAAGGGGTAATGGTTCCGGGCCTATTTGTGCAAAAGGATCACGCTTTTGGATGTCTTCAGGGGTCAGCAATGTGATAAACCCAAAGCGCCTTGCGTCATTATATCGCATTTCCATGCCATCATGAAAATGAAAAACCAAATGATCATGCAGCGCCGGTGGCGAACCTGAAGGAAAAATGCCAATTTTTCCACTCATGCCGAGGTGAATGATCATGGCAGCCTTATCAAGGAAAAAAACAAGATATTTGGCACGTCGCCCTATGGCATTGACCATGCTTCCGCGGGCCAATTTCTGCAGGTCTTTTCTTGGTATGGGAAGACGCAGGTTTTTTTTGCCGGCGTGAATAGAAGCTATTGAGCGGCCGACAATATGGGGGACAAGCCCCTGGCGAGTTACCTCTACTTCTGGTAGTTCAGGCATAACACGAAATCGCTTTGTCCCGATCAGGACGCCATGGGAAGTGC
>JAUWDC010000095.1 GCA_030608985.1 Desulfobia sp.
CCAGACTATTTATTTCATCTCGGCGCTTATACGGATCTTGAATATTGTGAATTACATCAGGATGAATGTTATCGAACCAATACGATGGCTGTGGAAAATGCAGTTTATATCGCTAATTTACTTAATATCCCATTGTTGTATATCAGTACTGCCGGTATCTTTGACGGCGCTCAAAACACATATGATGACTGGGATACCCCTAATCCAATGGGCTACTATGCAAAATCCAAGTATGAGGGTGAAAGATTTGTAGTGCAAAATGTGCAAAAGCATCTTGTTTGTCGTGCTGGATGGATGATGGGCGGAGGGCCTGATAAGGATAAGAAGTTTATCCAAAAAATAATGAGCCAACTCAAACAGGGTAATAAGACCTTGAATGTTGTTAATGATAAGGATGGCACCCCTACCTATACTCATGATTTTGCTGGAAATGTTAAAATGTTGCTGGAGAGCCGGTGTTGGGGACTGTACAATATGGTATGCTCTGGCTTTACCAGTCGACTGGAAGTTGCCAGAGAATTGATTCAGGTATTAGGGTTAACTGAAGAGATTACAATTAATGAAGTTGATTCTGGATTTTTCAGTGAAGAGTACTTTGCAGATCGTCCACCCTCAGAGCGTTTAATAAACCGAAAATTGCGTTTGCGTAATATGGATACAATGCAAGACTGGAAAATCGCTTTACGATCCTATATCAGTCGGGACTATAAGAATTACCTTGATTAGTATTCTTGAACCTTTGATGTCGTTAGTTCACGTGGTATTCCCACAAAAAAGACAATAGTCATATTCAGGGTTTAGTCTGTTGAAAGAAAGAGAGAAAATAATTAAATCGGCTTCCGATAAACCGTTAGTTTCGATCTGTATTCCATCATATAACTGCAGTGAATTTATAACAGAATCAATTAAGTCGGTTTTTAGTCAAAGTTATGAAAATATTGAACTCATAATCACGGAAGATGGATCTACTGATAATTCAATAGAAGTTATTAATGCTGCACTTGCGCAAAAACCGGAAAACTTTCCAGTCACATTTAAAATTTTACCGCAGAATACAGGCATTGCTGAAAACTACAATTTGTTACTTACACTGGCAAAAGGGAAATATGTCAAAATATTACCTGGAGATGACTATATTTTTCCGGATTGTATTGCAAAAAAAGTTGCAGTGTTTGAGCAATATCAAGATGAACTGGCACTGGTTTTTTCTTCCAGGTATGTAATTACTCGATCCGGGAAGCGTGTCATGAAGGCAAAATTCTTCGCTGATGGGAAAATTGAGAATCGAGAACTCATACGAAAATGTATTATAGGTGGAACCAATCTCATTGGCGAACCCGGCGCAGTACTGTTTCGTAAGTCAGCCTCTGATGAGGTTGGTTTTTTTGATTCCCGCTGGTCATATACCGGTGATATCGATTACTGGAGCCGTATATTACTCCATGGACATGCCTACGCATTTAGCCATCCTTTAAGTGTGTTCAGGATTGATAATAATCTGAGTGTCAGATTAGGCAGAAAGAGGGTCACTCACTATTGGCATGTTATCCAAGCCATGGCAAGCAGATGGAACGTGTCAAAAATGGTTGTAATAGCCGGATATGCAAGAACTGTTATTAACGAGTTGCTGAGGCGAATGGTGCATTTATATTGTCGGTTGCGTGGATAGTTAGAGATTTGCCCTGGGGATTTTATACTCTTATGTCGTTTTTAGTCTGTGTGACCGAACTTTAAGTATTCTATTATTGTGTTTGTAAATCCTATAGCGGCGATCCGCTCCCCCAAAAATGGTATTGCTTTACTTTCAGGCTACCTTTTTTGTGTTGTGCTCTGGGGAGGCGGTTTTGTTGTACCCGCTGTGAGCGGCATACAATTTTTCTTTCCCTATAATGGTCGTTTCCTGCTTTTTCCCTATCCGGCCCTGACAACAGTCTGGCTTATCTTCAGTGTTCTCATTCCGGGCATCACGTTTGCATCTCTGTTAAAACTGTATAAAAAGGGGCAGGTAAGTCGCAACGAAACGCCTTTTTTGCTGTTGTTGGCACCGCTGCTGTTGTTGCCGCTCAGTTCCGCCCTGCTTGTTTTGCGCTCGCAGGGAGATCAGCATGGTCTCATCTCTCAGCAGCTCTTTGCCAATTTATTCTTTTATGTTCCTGTTCTCATCTTCGCCTATATCCTCTGTAAAATTATTGAACATCTTTCCCGTCAGGATACTGCCGACAAGAGGGTCGGCAACACTTTGATCGTACTGGTTGGTGTCTTCTTCTTTCTGTTTTACTGGTTGGTTGGTTATTATTTTACTCTTTCATGCGGTGAGCACTCTGGTGATGAAGGGCATTATATTGTTCAGGCAAAAAGCCTGTACTATGACCATGATCTTGAGCTGAGCAACAATCTCGGACCAAGAGCGCTTGAATATGTACAAAGCGGCCATAAAGCCTTTATTCATATTTCACCTACTGCCAGAGATGGCAAACTCTACTCATGGCATCCATTTGGTCTGCCTTTATATCTATCTCTCCTGCCAGCCGATAACCTTCTCTTTCGCCACCTCCTTCTCGGGTTTCTTGCAGGATTAGGCTCAGCCGGCCTGATGCTTTTATGCCGATATTTCAATGTGATCCGGCGTTCTGCTTTACTTTTTGTTTTTCTTTTTTCGTTATCACCCCTTTGGGGAATCTATGCCGCCAGGGTACTTCCGGAGCTTCCGGGAGCCGTCTTCACAATCTGGACGGCTGTGGCCCTCTGCTCTGCGGCAAGGCACCCATGGATTGCCGGCCTGATCCTTACGGTCTGCAGTGGATATCTGCCGTTTCTGCACCCCCGCTTTGCCCTGATCAGTCTCTTTGGCTATCTGTTTTTTGTCTTCTCTTTTTTCTCCACACAACAGTTGAAAAAAAGATGGCCGGTCATTCTTGCCGTCACCTCGGGACTGACCCTGTTTGCCGTCATTTTCCTTTATGTGAACGGACGACTGTATACGACTTCATCAGCATATCCGTCCGCATCCGCTTTTCTTTTTTCCTATGTCCCCGGAATTTGGGAAGTGTTCACTACCAGGCGTAGTATTACATACGTTCTTCCTTCATTTGCCTGGATGTTTTCCGCAAGCCTGCTCCTTGCCTTTTTCGGCAAAGAACATCGCAGCTATACATTTTTCACGCTGTTCTCCTTTGTGGCTGTATTGCTTGTATCCTGTTCGTATAAAGGCTGGACAGGGGGCTCCTCCGTCATGGGCAGGTATCTGCTGGTAGTATGTCCACTGTTGCTCCCCCTGGCTGCCTATAGTTTTGATCGAACAAATCGTGTAGCGAGGTGGTGGTTTATTGTTCTGGCTACTGGTCCTGTTCTCCAATGGTTCCTGATGCTTGCCCGGTTACCTAAATTTCATTCAAGCTTTAGAGATCCAAGGTATTCAATTGGTATTGTATATGATTATCTGCAGGGATTGCTCAATCCGTTTAGCCCGGTATTTACACCGTTTTCTTTGTTTGACAGGCAGGGTTATCTCTTTCCCCTGCTTTTATTTGTACTGACGACGGTTCTTATAGCCCATCGGAGAGAGCGCAGATTTTTAATGGCATATCCGATGATTATAATAGCTGCGGCACTGTACAGTCATGACCCTGAAACATCATTTACCATGGACGGCATTGATAAAAATCGGGCATATTCTATCAGACAGAGGAATGCAGAGCAGCTGATGCGCTATGACTTTGATCGTTCGTATATCTTATCTCATAAACCTGCACGGAGAGTCCCTCTGTTTGAGGGCAGTAACAGGCTTGCCTTTTTTCAGGGAAAGCATCTTGCCGCCATTACAACAGAGCCGGCCCGGAAGGGGAAAACCGCCAACCTTGTTTTTCAACCTGAAAGGGCAGCCAATGACTGGACCGGCAAATCGTATTTCTGGACTACATTTGGTACCCGGTTCCAGGGATCACCGGGAACAACGGCTTTTTCCCTGACTGGAGATCTGACCGGCAGAGTAGAGGCGCATCTGTTGATCATGGAAATGGGAGGCGAGGAGAATCATACTCTTCTGGATAAAAAATTTTACTCTGTTGAAGGCAGTCTCGCGATCAATGAGACAAGCATTATTCGTCCAACTGGAGATGGGCTGGTTCATATCCTGATGCGCCTTTCATCCGGAAATGGAACTTTTATCGGTAAAACCATAGGATGGAGTCCCGTAAGTGAGGAGCTGCTTGAAAAAACAATGACCTTTGTGTCCAATTAGAAAAGTTTAACAAATTGTAACTATTCAGGAGCACCCATCTTTGCCCATTTGGGTCTTCTCGAATAGCACAAGTATGCTTCAAAGCCCCAAATGAACAAATATGAGGCACTCCTGAACAGTTACGGTGCAGTGGTTTTGCCAACTATGGGGCACAACCTGAGTAGTTACAACAAATTTAACTTATACAACAAAAATATAGTATGACATTTCCGAACAATACTTCTGACCATCAAGTCGAAACAGCAATGGAACTGACAGTTGTTATGCCTTGTCTCGATGAGGCTGAAACGCTTGCCACTTGTATCTTGAAGGCTCAACAGTGGATGAAAGAGAATTCAATGCGAGGTGAGGTTCTTATTGCTGATAATGGGTCAACAGACGGTTCTCAGCGCATTGCTGCTGATTTGGGGGCAAGGGTTGTTGCAATCCAAGACAAAGGGTATGGTAATGCACTCCGTGGTGGTATCTCAGCCGCTAAAGGCACGTACATTATCATGGGAGACTCTGATGACAGTTATGACTTCAGCAAGTTAACACTTTTTGTCACCCAATTAAGAAATGGTTACGATCTCGTCATGGGTAACCGCTTCAAGGGAGGAATTGCTCAGGGTGCTATGCCTCCTCTACATAAGTTCCTTGGGAATCCTGTACTGACTATTATCGGTCGTCTTTTTTTTCATAGCCCCTGTGGTGATTTTCACTGTGGACTGCGTGGATTTAAAAAATCCTCGGCTGAAAAAATGGATCTCCGTACTTCCGGGATGGAATTCGCAAGTGAGATGGTTATTAAGGCCACATTGCTTGATATGAAAATATGTGAAGTGCCCACCACACTCTCCCCTGACGGTAGAACAAGAAGTCCTCATCTCAGAAGCTGGAGAGACGGGTGGCGGCATTTACGCTTTATGTTATTGTATAGCACGAATTGGCTCTTTTTCTATCCAGGGATTTTCTTGATGTTCACAGGATTGATTGCAGGAGCCCGACTTATTGTTGCTCCGCTTTCGATAGGTTCCGTGGTCTTTGATGTTCACACGTTGCTCTTGATGGCAACCGCCATTATCATAGGCTACCAATCACTGCTTTTTGCTGTTTTTTCTAAAACATTTGCTGTGGGAGCGGGGTTAATTCCAGCACGATCATCGATTGCTAAAATGGTACAATATATAAAATTAGAAACTGGAATTTGTACAGGACTATTCCTCGTTGTTGCAGGTTTAAGCGGCATTTTGTACTCGTTCTTTTCATGGCAACAATCTTCTTTTGGTCCTCTTTCCCCATCTACGGCTCTCCGAGTTGTCATACCATCAATAACTGCCACTATTATAGGCTTTCAAACGATCCTTGGTAGTTTTTTTCTCAGTGTCCTCTGCTTGATTCGCAAGGCCAATCAGGGCTTAATGAATTAAGCAAAGCATCGACAGCGTAACACATCAACACAATTGGTACTTTGCTGCGCTTAGTTGTCAAGAAGTTGCTGGTTGAGAGGGGCTTGGGTAGGCTCTGAATACACTTTTTCCACCCTTTTACATGACGCAAT
>JAUWDC010000314.1 GCA_030608985.1 Desulfobia sp.
AAGAGTATTAATTCAGATTTGCAGAGGGCGGCTAGAAATATTCTAAAAAAAGCCGGGGAGATTTTTGCGAATCAAGGAGTAGAATATAAACTTGAGATTATGGACGGATCACCGGGGCATGTATTGGCCCAGTTTGCAAAATCAAAAGAGTATGACTTGATAATCATGGGATCACACGGTCACTCTGATATTGAGGGCCTTTTCCTCGGCAGCGTCACGCATAAGGTACTCAACACGATTTACTGCCCGGTACTGGTTGTCCCGTAAACGACTCAACCGTTTGAAAGAGTCGGCAGATTATTTTCACAAGGTGGTGACAGCAGTTGATCAGCCGAGAATGACCCATCAGTTCAGGCTTTTGTGCCCTCAACAATAGTCAATGAAATACCTTCCTCATCAAAGCGTTTCTTTACACCTTCTGAAATCGCCCATTGAGTTTCATTGAGGTCGTCAGTGGCAACCCAGAAACGTGCAAGGTATTTGACATCTGTTTCACCCAACTCATGTATACGAACACTTCTGGTCTTGTCGTCAACAACAGTAGGGCAGTTGTCAACCACATCTGCTATTGCTGAACGAACTGCCTCGGAGTCTGCGCTGAAGGGGACTCTGAAAAACAGGTCAAGTCTTTTCAAGGGCTGCGATGTGACATTGTGAATAATATAACCACATATTTTTTTGTTGGTCACTGTAAGTTGGTGATTCTCCGAGGTGTAAATTGTTGTACTGACAAGATTCATCTTGCTGACTTTGCCCTTTACCCCTGCACTCTTGATTTTATCGCCTACGTCATAAGGACGATAAATCAATATCATCATGCCAGAAGCGAAGTTCGACAGCGTGTCCTGCAACGCGAAACCAACGACAAAACCCATAATCCCAAGACCTGCCAGCACTGGACCTATCTGGACGCCTAAATTCGATAAGGCAAATAGCAAACCGGCCAGAATAAGCAGTTTCGAAGACATGGATACGATAAAATTCTTGGCAAGTTCAGACATGTCGGGCAAAGTTCGCTTAAAAACTCTGCGGAGCATCCTTTTAATGAGGGTGGCAATAAAGAATGACAATAAGATTATAAGAATAAAAGTAGCTGTTTTTCCAACTAGTTCCGGTGCCTGTTTAAGTAGCCATTTCTTTGTGTCCAGCCACCATTCGGTGAAAAGATGTGACACAACCTTACGATCGAATATACCGCTGCTGAAACTGCCAATTGATTGAATGACTCTTTTTTGATACAGCGAAGCATCAACTTCCAGACTATCAAGTAAAACAGCCATGCTTTTTAGGCGGCTCGCCTCGTTTTGGATGCGTAAATTTTGGGCACGAATATCCGAGAGAAGCTTCTTTCCGTCTGCTGACTCACTACTGACAGCACTTAATTTTTTCTCAAGTAAAGTGAGTTTGTCTTTTTCCAGACCTATCAGCCCAGAAAGCATATCTGCATGTTTTTTGATTAATGGTTTAGCAAAGGAAAAATCCTGACTGGCGTCTTGACCTAAGTCGGTTAATTTTTGAGCGTTTTTTACCAGAGCAGAGTAGAGTTTTTCCTGTTCTTTGTGCTTTTTTGATAGTTTCGATGTAAATGCTGCCAACCTGGCCCGTCCGGACTTTGTATAATTATTCCAACCTGTAACAATTTTTTCATCCAGGTCAGCCATCTTTGAAAAGTTCTTTTCTATTTCTTTTTTGAGTACTTCAGATTCCTTTATAAGATGGGAAGAGATAAATTCAGAGAATTCTGCCTTGTTCTCAGCCTGCTGCAGATCTCCAGCAAAATTCCATAACAAACTGCGATAGATTTCCTGGATGAGAAGTAACTGTTTTGTAAGAGCCCGCGCTTCAGTCCCTTTTGCTTCTTTTTTCTCACTGTTAACCTGTTCGATCAAATCAGCAAAGAAAGTGATTTCTTCAGCTGCTTTTTTAAGTGGCTTCTCATCTGTTGTTTCCTGGGAAAGAACGGAGTGCGGAAATGTAATCAAAAGTAAGAGAGAAACCACTGTTATGATTTTATTCAAGTACATAATATCCCCCTATCTGTTCAATTTTAATAAAAAATAACTCTTATGGTACTGCGCCCGGTAAATGGGAAATAAGTCGGGATTCTTTTCAATGCTCATCGAGAATACGCAGTTCAGTACCCCCTTGAGGGTGCGTAAGCACCCTGTGACAGGTTGTTTTCGTGCAGGAAAAACAGAAATAAACATGTAAGGTATAAATAACCAAAAGCTTGGTGAATCAGCAAGTAAATATGCATTTTATTCAACTAGCCACAATATGTAGTATATGGCTAGAGAAGAGCGAAGGCACCCAGTTTGTAGCCTTAACCACCCCTGGACATTGCAGGATGCTCAATGATGTCGCACCCCAAAATAGTAGGTGTTTAACCACAACGTATGGTAGTCGGTTGAGACAACTGCATGCCCAGTTAGATAATTTTGGTAAGCCAGCGTGGGCAATGAAAGTAAAATATCCTTGCCAAGGGGTACATTGAGCTGACAAAGTCATGAATTCCTGTTTTTTTGGTGCAACTATTCACACGCCTCCTGGTCGTCAATTTTAAGAAATAAGGAGAGCCATCTTTGATATTCGGTTGAGCAGTTTTATCTGGTAACAGATCGTGTAACTGTATTTTTATATCGGACATAATCAGTTATCCAGCAAAAGCGCTGGGGTTTTCCTGTGATGTTATTTTGTTCCGCAAATTCAGTTGATTGCGTATTGCTACTGTTGGAACTTGAAATTTTTCCTGACTTTAACTATCATCACATGTCTTCGGAGGCAAATATTAAAGATTCAGCTAT
>JAUWDC010000191.1 GCA_030608985.1 Desulfobia sp.
TATTATGAGATGCTTCCGGAAAACGCTAAGCTAAAAGAGATATACCAAGGCATGCCTAATATATCCGATGCTTCGCAATTGAGCTCGGTGCAAAATATGCTGCGCATGAACGCTGTTCCAGGCAGCATCGATGTCAATATAATGACCAAGCTTGATCGGGATCATTACCGTGGCGGAGAGAAGCTGCCGGCAGAGCACTCCGATGCCATGGCAGCTCTGCGTGGTTTTGCCCAAAGCACTCTTCGTTCTTCTATCGTTTTCTCAGCCGGGATCAATAAGCGACTTTACAGGTACATGACCAATTTTAAGGATTTTTTCCCTGATCAAAATGGTGAAATCAAAAAGAAAATCATCCTCAAGGTAAGTGACTACCGTTCATCTGAAGTGCAGGGCCGCTTTTTGGCCAAGTTGGGGTTATGGGTATCTGAGTACCGCATTGAATCAGGCCTCAATTGCGGGGGCCATGCTTTCGCGTCTAAAGGATATCTCCTCGGTGTGGCTCTCGAGGAATTTAAACAGAAAAAAAATAAACTCCTTGAAAAACTACTCCCCATGTATACGAAAGCCCTGTCTGCAAGAGGGCCGTTTGGAGATGATGCCCCCAAAGATTTTCGCATCACGGTGCAAGGCGGGGTGGGCACCGCCGATGAGCACCAATTTTTACTGAAATACTTTGATGTTGATAGTATAGGCTGGGGAACGCCTTTCCTGCTTGTTCCAGAAGCAACACACATGGATGACGTCGATCTGGAAAAACTTATTATCGCCTCAGAGCAGGATGTTTTTCTGAGTAAAAGTTCGCCCTTGGGGCTTCCTTTTTGGAACTTGCGAACTTCAATGAGCGAAGAAGCGCGACGTGCCCGGATACAGGAAGGCAAACCAGGATCATCTTGCCCCAAAGGTTTTGTTGGGTTAAGTACGGAGTTCACCAAGAAGCCGATATGCCTCGCCTCCCGTGCCTACCAGAAAAAGAAACTTGAACATTTGTCGAAAGAAGGCCACTCCCCGCAAGTACTTACAAAAATCCGCGAGAACATATTGGCAAAATCATGCATTTGTCATGATCTGGCAGGTAACGCAACACTGAAACTCGGCATCGATCCTGATGCTACCCCCGCAATTTGTTGTGGTCCTGGGATTGTTGATTTCTCAAAAATTGCCACTCTTGAGGAAATGGTAGACCATATTTACGGACGGTTATCACTCTTGACATCCAGTGAGCGGCCTCACATGTTCATCCGGGAACTCGGCCTGTATATCGATTATCTCCGCACCGAAATAGATAATTTTCCGGCTGGACTTTCGTCCAGTACGGCGACATATTTGCAGGAAATGAGAGAAAACCTTTTTAAAGGCATCGAATATTATCAAACAGTATCCAGCCAACTTGTTGAAGATTGTCGAGACAGGTTTCTTGCGGAATTAAAAAAAATGAAGACAGCGCTAGAACCGCTCTCTCTAGAAAAAGCTGGTCCTTGAGCAGTTACTTCTCTAAACTCGGAGAATAAAGAATTTCTCTCCTGAGAAGGAATAACGAAGGGTAAAGCCAATCAAAACAAGACAGACCTCACTGCCTTACTGAGATCCGCCAAGTCAAACGGTTTTGTCACTGCAGCTTGAAATCCGTATTCCCGGCAATTCGCCAGTATCGGGTCATTGGAATACCCACTGGCAACAATCACCTTGGCTTCAGGGTTAATGGCAAGAATCTCCTGAACAGCTTCTTTGCCTCCCATTCCACCAGGAATGGTTAAATCCATAATAATAAGGTCAACTGCCTTTCCAGCTTCCTGCAGCTCTTTATATCTGTTAACGGTCTCTACACCATCGACACAAAGTTCCACTTCATAGCCAAGATGTGTAAGAATATGCTCGGCAACATCACCAACCATTTTGTCATCATCCATAACCAATATTCTGCCTTTTCCCGATGCTATCTGAGATGTTTTTGCATCAACAGCAACATGCTGCTCACGGCTGGCAGCCGGCAGATATAGAGTAAACATTGTTCCACGTCCCGGCTCAGATTTTACTGAGATATGGCCGTCATGCTTATTGATAATGGAATGGGTTACAGCCAACCCCAAACCGCTTCCCCCGTGTTTGGTAGTAAAGAATGGATCAAAGATTTTTTCAATGATATTTTCAGGAATACCTATACCGGTATCCTGGATTGTAATTTTCACATAATCGCCCCGATGCAGACTGAGCAATGTTTCAGCAGTAATATCTGAGATATTGGCACAGCAGATATCTATCTTTCCGCCCTCCGGCATGGCGTGACTGGCATTGAGGATCAGGTTCTGGACCACCTGGCCTATCTGGCCGGTATCAATATCAACCATCCAGAGATCATCAGGAATGGTAAAGTTACATGCCACCTTGCTGCCATGGAGGATAAATTCAGCCGATTCTCTGATAAGCTGTGAAATGGCGGCTGTCTCCCTGACAGGATCACCGCCCTTGGAAAAAGTCAGCAGCTGGTTGGTCAGTTTCTCTGCCCGGAGTGTTGCTTTTTCAGCCGCCACCAGAAGACTGGCTGCTTTATTTTCGGGCCCGACAAACTGGGAAGCCAGGTTGATGTTCCCGAGGATGGCTGCCAGGATGTTATTGAAATCATGGGCAATGCCACCGGCCAGTACTCCTACCGATTCCAACTTTTTGATCTTAAGAAGCTCCTCTTCCATCTTGAGTTGGTCCGTGACATCCCGAAACACAAGAACAACACCGATTACCTTGCTTTCCATGTCCCGGATGGGCGCGCCGCTGTCGGCAATACTCCGCTGTTTACCATCTTTAGCAATCAGAGCCGTGTGATTGGCCAGACCGATGATCTTGCCCAACTCCAATACCTTTTCTACAGGGCTTCCACATACCACCCCTGTTTTTTCGTTAATGATATGGAATACTTCCGATACAGGCCGTCCGACAGCCTCTTCCTGGCTCCAACCGGTCAACTGCTCGGCAATCTTGTTAAGCAACACAACATTGCCATCTGTATCAGAGGTAATAACGCCATCGCCTATACTGCGCAATGTAACGGCAAGGCGTTCCTTTTCAGAAGCCAGATTACGTTCCGCTTCTTTGCGATCTGTAATATCTCGAATCATAGCCAGAATAATTGGCTTACTATCCTGGTCGATAACAGCAGCATTTATCTCCACAGGTATGGTTGTCCCGTCCTGTGTGAGATAGTCAATATCAAGGTTGCTGACAGAACCTGTTTTAAAACATTTCTCCAATTCCCGACGATTTCGGTCTTGATGATATGGCGCAGTCCATTCAACAACATTTTCCCCTCGTATCTCATCAAAACTCTGATGTCCGGTAACCCGGACATATTCATCATTGGCATCAAGGACATACCCCTGATCGTCGACAATGACATAGCCTGTATCCGTTGTTTCAATGAGAGCTCTATATTTCTGCTCGCTTTCGCGGAGATCCTTTTCTTTTGCTATAAGTTTAGAATGAGTCTCAGCTATTGATCGTACATTTCTCACCAGTTGCCGCTCATGGACGAAAAAAATTACGGCGACAGCAATAAAAAGCAGAAGGCTTATTACAATAAGAATTACTTGAATGTTTCTGTAACGGGACAGGTCAGAGGTAATTTTAGTTTGAAGGTTTGTCTCCACCTGGTCAACACGTTTAAGAAAATCTTTAAAAACCTGGTCATATTGCTGGTCAAGGGCGCTGCCTATTCTATGTGCACCTGGGGATGAAAGTCTTTTTTGGGTTATTTCTCTGAACGTTTTTAGGTTCTCAAGAACAGTTACAATCTCGGCTCGTAATTCAGGGCTCACGAGGGGAACGAATTTCCCTTCCGGATTTTCACCGCCTGACAACATGGCATTCCCATACCAGTCGGCATTATCCAGGTGTTTCCAGATCGAGCTCTCTTTTTCATGGATATCGCCGCCAATTATCTCTTCGGTCCAGAGATGGGCGGTGGTTGTTTCCAACTTGATCTCCATAGTGGCATCAATCAATGGAGTATACCTGGCTACCATTCGATTTCCGGCCATAAAACTATACAACATTGCTGCCAGTATAAGGATGGCAGCAGCGACGAAAAGGAGATAGACTCCTTTTTTTGACGGA
>JAUWDC010000146.1 GCA_030608985.1 Desulfobia sp.
AACAGCGTTCAGGCGATGCCGGAAGGGGGAACTCTGGCAGTCGTCAGTCGCTTACATAAGGATGGTAACAATATTGCTGTTGAAATTACCGACAGCGGTGAGGGTATGAGTGAAGAAGTCTACCACCAGATTTTCAATCCATTTTTTACAAGTAAAAATCGTGGGAGTGGCCTGGGACTGGCCATTGTAAAAAATATTATTGACGGTCACCATGGAACAATCAACGTTGTGAGTAATGAAGGAGAAGGAACTCAATTCTCCTTAATGTTGCCGATATGTAAATAATCAGACATTGGGGGTATCCACCTAGCGGAAGGAGTAGCGAAATAGGCCGTGGACTCAGTAGCACACACAAAAGGTTTTTGTGTGTGCCTGGAGGCACGGCTTTTTTGTTGGCAGGAATATTGCATCCGCATAGGCGCTGAGTGGTGATGACACTCTTTATTAAAATTTGATACGATCGTAATGTGAGTGAAGAAGAGTTGAGGCAAATCATGAAGGATGAGCAAAAGACCAAAAAAGAGTTGCTTGCTGAGATTAAGGAGATGCGTTCGCTGGTTATGAATTTAAGCGAAGTGCAGGACGTTGTTGTCAATGAAAGAAGAAAAAGCCAGGAGAAGCAGCTTCAGTTTTTGCAAAATGCTATTGATAGTGTGGCTGATTCCATAATTGTTGTAGGCACTGATTTTCGTGTGAAGCTTATGAATCGTGCGGCACGGCATAATTCCCTCCACGTTAACAGCAGGCTGAGTCATGGGAACCTCTGTTTCCAGATGTTTTTTGGTCAGAATGAACCCTGTGACGGCAAAGGATATTCCTGTCCGCTTATAGGGGTTTTGGAATCTGGAAAACAGGTGAAGGTTGAACAGGAACGGGAAATTGCCGACGGTGTGAAGCGCATTTTTGAAATAATAGCATCTCCACTCATGGGTGAGGATGGTGAATTACTCGGCATAGTTGAGTCTGTTCGTGATATCACGGAGCGAAAGCAGGCAGCTGCAATTATGCAGAACCATCATGACAGGCTTGGAAGACTTGTTCAGGAGCGTACTGCGGAACTTCTCGAGGCAAAAGAACAGGCCGAATTATTGTATCGGGTATGTCCAACTGCTGTTTTTACTGTGGACAGGAGTGGAAAAGCCACAAACTGGAATGATATGGCCGAGCATCTGACCGGGTATAGCAGGGAAGAAATAATAGGCAGTGATTGCCGTATTTTTTTTGGTGGAGAAGGTGACGATAGCTGCTGTATCAAAAAAGGAGAGGATATACAGCCATGCGAAGGTATGGAGCGGAAAATTACTACAAAAAACGGAGAAGTCCGCTATATTTCACTGAATTTTAATAAACTGGTGAGCCTGGATGGAACAGTTACGGGAGGTATTGCCAGTTTCATTGATATTACGAACCAGAAACGAACTGATGACATTCTGCGGAGTGAGCGTGATAAATTTAAGAGCATGCTTACTGCTATGGGGCAGGGTGTTCATATTGTAAATAAAAAATATGAAATAGAATTTCAGAACGATGTGCTGCAGGATATTTTTGGTAATAAAATCGGCGAAAAATGCTACGAGGTGTATAAGCAGAGAAATTCCCCCTGTGATGTCTGCCAGATGCATTCTGCTATAAGCTCAAATTCAATTCGCCGATCAGGGGAAATAGTGTTAAGTGACCGATATTATGAGCAATGTTATGCCCCTTTTGTTGATGTGGATGGAGAGCCAAAGGCTTTAATTTTGTTGCGGGATATTACAGAACTGAAACTCATCGAGGCAGAGACAATGAGGGCTGCTCAGTTGGCTTCTCTTGGAGAACTTGCCGCCGGTGTGGCCCATGAAATTAATAATCCCATCAATGGCATTATTAATTATGCTCAGCTGCTTGAGGATGATGCGGAAAATTCTGAAACGGTTGATCTCCTCGAGAGGATTATCAAGGAAGGGGAGCGAGTCGCTGTTATTGTAAAAAATCTTCTTTTCTTTGCTCGTCAGCGTGAAGAGGAAGCAGAGGAGATTGATGTTGAAACAGTGATTGATGATTCTCTCGCCCTCATTAATCACCAGTTTAGAAAAGACGGCATAATCCTTGAAAAAGATATCCCTCTTTCACTGCCGATGATTAATGTAAATCCCCAACAATTGCAGCAGGTATTTCTTAACCTGTTCAGCAATGCCCGTCATGCCCTGAATCAGCGCTATTCCGGAAAAGATCCGAACAAACAACTTATTATTCGTTGCCGTGATGTGATGCGTGAGGGAAAGTCCTATGTTCGAACTGAAGTGACTGATATGGGAACAGGGATACCGGAAGACATTATCCCTAATATTTTTGATCCGTTTTTCTCGTCGAAAGAACCTGGCGAGGGGACTGGCCTGGGCTTAAGCATAAGTCATGGTTTAATTAAAGATTTTGAAGGGTTTCTTGGGGTGGACAGTACTCTGGGAGAGAGGACAACTTTTATAGTGGATTTACCTGCATTTCAAGCGGAAGCAGAGTAAATATTCGGCCTATGTTCCAAAATTGCCATAACCACCAAAACTGTAAATGTTTGGCAACGGTTTGCAGGGAGGCAAGTAGGGCGCTGCGCTATACATCTTGTATGTAAAGCGCCCTGATCGGCTTCCTGGGGGCCGTTGCCGAATATTTACGAAGCACACCAAGCGTCTCAGTATAAGAAAGGGGTTAATCGATGAAAGATATGGAGACAACCAGTTCACGCATTTTGATTGTTGATGATGAAGAAAGTTTGCGTACGACTTTTAAGATGTTTTTGAGCCGGGAAGGGTATGGGCCGATCACAACTGCTTCAACCATTGAGGAGGCAAATGAGCTTGTTGATGAGCAGGATTTTGATCTCATAATAAGCGATATTATCATGGAAGGAAGTTCCGGCATAGACCTGTTGCGCCGTGTGCGTGATCTGGAACTGGAATGTCCAATGGTTATGGTTACTGGTTACCCAAATATTAATACGGCAACGGATGCGGTTCGGCTTGGGGCTTTTGATTACCTTGCAAAGCCTGTAAAAAAAGCTGACCTCCTCCGTACCGCAAGGATGGCATTGCAGCAATACAGCCTTGTTAAAGAAAAAAATCGCCTTGAGGAAGAAAAGGAGCGTTACCAGCAATACCTCGAGACTATTTTTGCCAGTGTTCAGGATATGATTGTTTGCGTCAGTCCTGAAAAACAAATAGTCCAGATGAATGACAAGGCCAATGAGTGGTGCGCTTCCTCAGTGCCTGAGATGCAGGTAGATGCCTATATTGAAGATCTTCCAGAGTCATTTGCTGTTTTCATTGCTGATGTCCACAAGGTGCTTGATCAGCGCGAGGAGGTCCATGAGCACAGAGTTGAGCTAACACTTGATACGGGTGATCGTCTAGTGCTGCGGATCAGTGCTGCACCTCTGTATGCCCAGAATGTGGAAAAGTTTCTTGGTACCGTCGTCGTTTTCAGGGATGTCAGTCGACAGGAGGCGCTGGATAGAAGCGGGAAAAGGATGTATTTTCATCGTATTGTCGGCAGCAGCCAAGCCATGCAGACAGTGTATACCCTGATTGAAAATGTTGGTCCTGCCGATATTTCGGTGCTCATAACAGGAGAATCAGGAACAGGAAAGGAACTCGTTGCAGAGGCCCTTCATGCTGAAAGCTCCAGGCGTGAAATGCCGCTGATAAAATTTGATTGTACAGCTATCCCGGAAAATCTCATAGAAAGTGAACTGTTCGGTCATAAAAAAGGAGCCTTTACCGGTGCTGACCGCAATCGCGAAGGGCGGATTCTCCAAGCTGATGGAGGCACCCTGTTTCTTGATGAGATTGGTGATATTTCACCCCTCATGCAGTTGCGTCTCCTGCGTTTCCTCCAGGAACGGACTTTTTATCCGGTGGGCGAAGATAAACCGATTTCTGTTGATGTACGCGTTATTGCAGCCACAAATGCCAATCTCAAGGAGAGGGTAAAGCGTGGTGTATTTCGAGAAGATTTGTATTACAGGTTGAGGGTCGTTGACATTATGCTTCCACCGTTACGGGAGCGGGATGGTGATCTGCATATGTTGGTTGATATCTTTATTGAACGTTTCAGCAAAAGATTAAATAAAGAGGTAACCGGAATTTCCGACCAGGCCTTAGCATTGATGCAGGATTATCAGTGGCAGGGAAATATACGTGAATTGGAGCATGTCATGGAAAGAGCCTGTGTGCTCTGCGCTGATTTGACAATTACTGCGGCCAACCTCCCTGAGGAAATTCAGGTAGGCTCCTCAAGTCCGGCATCACGCAGCGAGAGTGTGGCAGGGGGCCCCGCGGCTCCTGGCCTGCGGCACCCTGCGAGCCACGAGTCAGAGGAGGAACGTATTATCCGTTTTTTGGGGAAAACTGACGGGAACAAGGCTAAGGCCGCACGATTGCTTGGTATTGATCGCAGCACTTTGTACCGGAAGATAAAGCATTATAACCTGGAGCATTGTATTAAGTAGATTTTGCTTCTTGTCCTTTTCTCCTCCCTTTGCCCCGGTTTCACCGGGGTTTTTTTTGTAAAAGTTCACCAGCACCTCATCTTCTTCCGTTTCGGAGTCTCGTTCCTCGCTTACCTGGCCTTCTCACATAGCGGGGCTATGGTTCGAAGTCCAAAACGAACGAGGTAAGCGTAGACTCCGATCTAAGGCACTGCTAAACTTTTACAGCGCTGCATTTTTCCCTGGTTTACAGCCCCTGGTGAACTATTGCTTTTTTTATCTCAACAGAGCCATGTG
>JAUWDC010000160.1 GCA_030608985.1 Desulfobia sp.
TATGCGCTTTGGGCCATGGATCCAGTCCTCGAATCTGGCAACTGATTTCAAAGGCTGATTGCGTCCAGTCAATGAGTCTCTCGTCTTTTGTAAGGGGAGGGGCAGGGGAGGCGAGAGAGTTGTCCTGCTCTTGAGGAATAAGTTTGTTCTGCCTCATTAAATCAATTGCATTTACCAGAAGTGAGCCTCCAAGATCAGCCATCTTTATAGCCAGGCTGCCTGTTGTATCATCATGGTCAATAGCAAGAGTTTCCTGTAATAGAATGGCGCCTGTATCCATCCCTGCATCAATTTGCATTATTGTGATACCGGTTTTTGCGTCACCGTTTAATATTGCTCTCTGTATCGGAGCGGCACCCCGATATTTTGGCAGCAGTGAACCATGCACATTGATCGTCCCCAGGGAGGGAAGATTTAGAATGGGTTCGGGTAGCATTCTGCCATAGGCAACAACAACAATGAGGTCCGGCTCCAATGCCTTTATAGAATCAAGAAATTCGGGAGTTTTTATCTTTGCAGGTTGTAATACATCAATATTATAAGCCTGGGCACATTCTTTGACTGGAGTAGGCAGTAGCTTTCTACCACGACCTTTGGGCCTGTCAGGCTGACTCACAACAGCGACAACGTTTTCTCCATGGTCCAGCAAGGCTTGAAGATTTGGGACAGCAAACTCAGGTGTGCCCATGAAAACTATGCGGGAGATTTTATTTATCATAGTCTAATCAGTTTTTAGCGCTTTACTCCCCAACTTCTGCTAAAAAAACAAGAAACTGAGAAATATCTTTTGAAAATATAGAGTTAGCTCTGCCTACAAGGCGCTTATCCCGCCCTTAATTTTCCCGTTGATCGGGGTTCGTGTTTCTTTTCTTCCCTCAACTGCTTTTTGCGGTGCTTTTTATAAAGTGTCCGTTTGAGGAAGCTGATATGGTCAATAAACAGGATGCCATTTATATGGTCAGTTTCATGCTGAATAACCCGGGCAAACCAGCCTTCAGCCTCAAATTCGCTTTCCTGTCCCTCCATGTTTTGAGTGCGGACACGGATTTTGTCAAAACGCTTCACTTTTGCTGTAAAATCAACGACACTGAGGCACCCCTCTTCGCCATCCTGGGATCCTTCTTCATGGACTATTTCAGGATTGATCAAGACGATCAGCTGATTTTCTTCATCTTTTGGGGAAACATCCATTATCACAACGCGCTGCAGCACACCGATCTGAGGGGCCGCAAGACCTGCTCCGGGTGCGTCGTACATTGTGTCAGCCATGTCTGCAACAAGTTGTTTGAGTTTTTCGTCAAACTCAGTGACAATTTTGGATTTCTTTCGCAGAGTAGGGTGTGGGTGTTTCAGTATTTCTTGTATTGCCATGTGGTAAGGACAGTTTTAAGTTTAAAAAAGTTTTAAGTTTTAAGTCTGTTTAAAACTTGAAACGAATCTATAACATATTTTCAGGGTCCACATCCACAGACATTTTTACTTTATTGGGGCGTATGAGAGGCGACGGCGACAGGGAAAGGGCATCACAGACGGAGTGGAGATCCTGATATCTGTGGGCTTTGAGAAGGAGTTGCCATCGATATTTCCCACGAAGTTTAGAAAGAGGGGCGGATACCGGTCCCAGGACCGTTACAGCGCTCGCCAGAGAAAGTTTGCCGATTTGCCTGGCAGTATGTTGTGCTGCTTTTTCCACTTCTTGTTCTAATTCCCCAGAGAAACGAATGTTGACGAGACGGGAGTAGGGTGGGTAATCGAGCATTTTACGGAGCTGGCGTTCCTTGTGATAAAAAGCAAGATAATCATGTTGCCTGGCGCATGTTATGGCATAGTGGTCCGGTTGGTGAGTTTGTATGATAACTCTGCCGCTCTTTTCTCCCCGTCCTGCTCTGCCTGTGACTTGGGAAATAAGCTGATAGGTTCGTTCTCCCGCCTTGAAATCCGGGATTCCAAGACCTGCATCAGCCCAGATAATTCCCACTAGAGTCACATGGGGAAAGTGGTGCCCTTTGGTAATCATCTGGGTACCGATCAGGATGTCAATCTCTCTATTGTGAACAGCTTTTAACGTTCGTAGAAATTTGCTGCGGGACCTTGCAGTGTCACGGTCGAGCCTGGCAATTATAGCCGTTGGAAAGCGTTGAGTTAATTCAGATTCTATCCTTTCTGTTCCAAAACCAATCTCTTTTATATGATGGGAGCGGCAATGGGGACAGAGCAGAGCACTTTTTTCAGCATGGCCGCAATGATGACAGATCAGGGCGTTCTGTTCTTTGTGGAGGGTCAGGCTGACATGACAATGTCTGCATTGCACTGGGTTGCCACAGTCACTACAAAGAAGCAGATTAGCATAGCCCCTCCGATTTAAAAAAATGAGACTCTGATTATTTTGTTCAAGATTATTCTTTATTGCTTCAAGGAGAAGAGGTGAAAAAAGAGGAATATGCCCTGCTACAGGTTTTATTTTTTTTAGATCAACAACGGAAACCTCAGGTTGAGGTCGATCTGCTATCCGCTTATGGAGACTGAGAAGTTGATATTTACCTTTTGTTGAATGATAAAAACTGGTCAGGGATGGCGTTGCGGAACCAAGTATAACGGTGCTTTTTTGCTGACTTCCCCTGAGAACGGCAAGATCCCGAGCATGGTAGCGAAGACTGTCATCCTGCTTGTACGATCCGTCATGTTCCTCATCAACAATTATCAGGCCCGGATCATGTAAAGGGGCAAAAATGGCTGAACGGGCCCCGATAACTATTTTTATCTTTCCCTGCGTTATCTCACACCACTGGTCGTATCTTTCACCGCTAGAAAGGCCGCTGTGCAGGACAGCAACATTCTCCCGACCAAACCGGGAGAAAAAATGCCCCTCCATTTGGGTCGCCAAGGCTATTTCCGGCACCAGCACCAACACGGAACGACCGCGGCTGCATACTTCTTCCGCCGCACGGAGGTATACTTCGGTTTTACCGCTCCCCGTTACTCCATGCAGAAGAAATGTGGAAAAGTTTCTCTTGTGAAGCGAAGGTGTGAGCTGCGACAAGACCTTTTTCTGTTCTTCGGTGAGTTCAACGGGCTTTTCAAAATAGGGGGGCTCCTCTCCAAAGGGATCTCTGAATATCTGCCTGGTGGTAAAAGAAACAATTCCTTGTTTTTCTAAACTTTTAACTGCTTTGGCAGCACCTGGATAACGTTTTGTCAGCTCTCTGCGCGGCACATCCAAGGGTGATATCTTATGATGTAACTCATTAAGGAGTGTAAATGTTTTCTGTTCTGAAGGTTTAAGAGCCGACAGTTCTGTCACTGTGAGGGTGGTGTTCACTCTGATGCAGATTTCTGTTTTTGCTTTTGTCTGTCCGGTGGTGATGAGCTCCTCTATTGTTAGAAATCCTTCATCCTGCCATTTCTCAAGTTGTTTTTTCCATTTATATGTCTTGATTTTTCTCACTGCAGCAGGAGAGAGTGAGCCTTTGTCCAGGAGTTGTATTAACCATTTAGGTGGAGACGCCGGGAGATCACCGAGGAACTGATTGATATCAATAGTTCCTTGTTTGGTAAGGATGATTTTTTTTCCGCTTTGGGCTGTAAGGCCACCGGGCAAAGCCTGTTTTATAACTTCACCGATGGGATATCTGTAATACCAGGAGATCCAACGAAAAAATGGGATACTGTTTTCCGGGAAAAGAGGTTCAGCGTCAAGGATCTCGCTAATTGGTTTTATCTTATATTGTGTCGGCGAGGCCTCGTTTACAGCCAGAAGATAACCGGTGACCTTTCTTCTGCCTAAAGGGACAAGAAGACGTATGCCCGGTTGGAGGGTACTATTCTCTTCAGGAAAACTATAGGTCAGAGTCTCGGTGACAGGGGCCGCCACCGCTACTTCCAGATGCATCATAGTCGAGATGCTACATCCTTTAGGTGATCACTGAAATTTTCGCGTATATCCGGGTGTCGAAGTGCAAAGGCAATTATTGCCTTGAGATACCCAAGTTTATCTCCAGCATCAAAGCGGATGCCGTCAAATTCATAGGCATACATGCCTCTTTTGTTGGACAAAGCCAGCAGGGCATCGGTCAGTTGAATTTCGCCGCCATGACCCGGTGTTGTTTTTTCAAGAAGATCAAAGATATCGGGTTGGAGTATATAGCGACCAATAATTGCCATATCGGATTTTGTTGTCCCGGGAGCGGGCTTTTCAACCATCCTGTCAACTTTGATCACCCTATCTCTTATGTGGTTTCCTTCAACAATACCATATTGATAGGTTTCATCTTGTGGAACCTTCTGGACAGCTATTACAGACTCCTGAACTTCGTCAAAAAGGTTAAGCATCTGCTTGCAGCAGGGTTGCTCGCTTAATACAAGGTCGTCACCGAGAAGGACAACGAAAGGCTCATTACCGACAACATTTCTGGCGGTCCAAATGGCGTGCCCCAAGCCCAGGGGCTTTTTCTGGCGGACGGAGATAATATCAATCAAATTTGCAAGATGCCGCATCTCTTCTAGAAGTTTTGTCTTCTTTTTCTCATAGAGTACGGTGTCGAG
>JAUWDC010000268.1 GCA_030608985.1 Desulfobia sp.
CCGGTGCTGCCATGGCAAAACTGGACGCTCTCGTTGCGGTCAGTAACGAGGTTGGTTAAAAATATAGCAAATCACAGAAGGCCTGCCTCGGACAGATGACAGAGAACAGAGGACGGAGGACTGAGTGTTGCCGCAATCCGAAACCCGCAATCCTGAAATATGATTCTTGACACCATAGTAGAACAAAAAAAGATAGAAGTAAGCGTACTGTTGTCAAAAGGAATAACAGTTCCAGAATGCAGTATTGATCCCCCAAGGGGGTTTAATAAAGCATTGGTGGATTATCCGGGCGTATCTCTTATTGCTGAAGCCAAAAAGGCATCGCCGTCAAAAGGTGTTATCCGTGCTGATTTTGACCCGGTGGCAATTGCTCACGATTATGAGGATGGCGGCGCCCAGGCGATGTCAATACTCACTGATGAAAAGTTTTTCCAAGGAAACCTGGAGTATATCCCGCAGATAAGGCAGCAGATAAAACTGCCGGTACTCCGTAAAGATTTTATTATTCACGAGGTCCAGGTCTCCCAGGCAAGCAGATATGGAGCTGACGCCATTCTGTTGATAGCCGCCATCCTTGATGTTTTTCAGATGAAAGATCTGCAGGCCCAGTGTATGGATCTCGGCATGGATGCTCTTGTTGAAGTGCATGATGAAAAGGAGTTGGAAAAGGCTCTGGAGGCTCACAGTTCTTTAATCGGTATCAACAACAGGAATCTCAATGATTTTTCCATGGATCTCGATACAACATTCCGGCTGAAGAAGGAGATCCCTGCTGATATTCCTGTGGTGAGTGAATCGGGCATACGGGATTTTAATGATATCAGACGGTGTGCCGATGATGGAATTGCAGCTGTTCTTGTTGGGGAAACACTGATGAGGGCAGGAAGCCCGAGAGCTGCTATAGCTAAACTGATGGGGCGATAGCGTTTATGGTTTCCAGGACTCGGATTAAGATATGTGGAATGACCGAAAGAACAGAAGTCGCCCATGCTGTTTTGGCAGGCATTGATGCGCTGGGGTTTATTTTTGTCAAGAAGAGTCCCCGTTATATTGATCCGGAACAGGCACGAGAAGTGATCAGTCTTATTCCGCCATTTGTCGACACTGTAGGCGTTTTTATGGATGAAGACCCTGATTTGGTTAATGAAATTGGCCAATATTGCGGTCTAACGATTCTTCAACTCCATGGCAATGAATCTCCAGAGTATTGCCGGAACTTTCATTTCAGAATTCTCAAAGCATTTCAGGTTACTTCAGATATGACTCCTGAGACTCTGACTCCCTATCAGGATGTTGTTTCAGGCTTTCTCCTCGATACGTATCACAAAGACAAAGGAGGCGGGACAGGTGAAACCTTTGACTGGTCTCTTGTCGATAAGCTTCAACCTGGTAAACCATTTGTTCTTGCCGGAGGATTGACAGTCGATAATGTCGGTGAGGCCATCTGCAAAGTCAGGCCGTTTGCGGTGGATGTCAATTCAGGAATTGAAAAAGAGCCGGGCCGTAAAGACACGGCTCTCATTTCAAAGCTTGTTGATGAAGTAAGAAAGGCTGATCTACGGAAAAGTGCCTAAGCTTTGCGCTAGACTACGCTTGGACAAAGAGTCCTGTCGTGTCGGCTGGATCAACTTATTTCGGATTTTAGATCTCGGATTTCGGTAAAAACATCCAAAATTCTCATTCCGAAATCCAAAATCGCTAAGCCTAATTCGGTTTAATCACGACAAAGCGGGTTCGTTTATTTCTTTTAACCAGGAACAGAACACTGCTTCCCTTTTCTTCGGGATCTCCAATTGCCGCACTGTAATCCTTTAAGGTCGCTATTTCCTGACGGTTCACTTCGACAATGATATCACCGCGACGGAGGCCAACCTGGGCTGCAGGGGAACCCTGCTCAACACCGGCAATAATCACCCCTGATTCTTCTTCAATTTTGAGAGATTTACTGAGTTCAGGAGTAAGTTCCTGAACGGTCATGCCAAGCTGGCTGGTTTCTTCTTCTGCTTCAGGGGTCAGATCACCTTCCTCAAGTTTACCGATAGTGATGGTGAGTTCTTTTTTCTTTCCATTGCGGAAGATGACAACCTCTGCTTCTGTGCCAATGGCTGTCTGACCTACCATTGCCGGTAGCATCTCCATCTGTTTGACTTCTTTACCCATGTATTCAATGATAACATCACCGGCTTTAATGCCTCCCTTTTCAGCAGGGCTGTCCGGGCTTACCTCCCCAACCAGGGCGCCAAACGGCCGTTCGAGGCCAAATTGTTCAGCAATTTCCTGGTTGACATGCTGGATCATGACTCCAAGCCAGCCTCGCGTGACTTTTCCCGTTTCTTTCAATTGTGCGATGACGTTTTTTGCCATGTTTACAGGAATGGCAAATCCAATACCTATATTCCCACCATTTCGGCTGTATATGGCGGTATTGACTCCGACCATTTCACCCTTCAGGTTGAAAAGAGGGCCTCCTGAGTTCCCTGGGTTAATGGAGGCATCGGTCTGGATAAAATTCTGATACGAGCCGCCGCCAAGAGTTCTTCCTTTGGCGCTCACTATACCGGCAGTTACGGTCTGTTCAAAACCAAAAGGGTTCCCTATGGCTACTACCCAATCACCGACACGAAGTTCGTCTGAGTCACCGAAAGAGGCATAGGGTAGAGGTTTTTTCGGGTCAATTTTTATCAGAGCCAAATCTGTTTTTTCATCACGTCCTATAATCGTGCCGGAATATTCTTCATGGTTTGCAAACCGTACATTAATTTCATCAGCATTTTCAATAACATGATTGTTGGTCAGGATATATCCGTCGGCAGATGTTATCACCCCTGAGCCAAGACTGGTCCGTTTTCTTTTTGTTTTCGGCGCGTTTCCAGGATGACCCGGAGCGTCAAAAAAACGTTTAAACATATCCGGTACTGCTGGATGATCAGGAAAAGGGAACTGCGGGATGCGGGGTGTCTCCACTGTTTGGGTTGTATAAATGTTAACAACGGTTTCAGCATGTTCTTCAACCAGGTCTGCAAAAGAGTCCGGTCGTGCTGCTGAGGCAACAGAGAAGAACATGAAAAGCAAAAGTGTGGTGAAAACAGGGATAGAGAGTTTTATTTTATAAACTGAAGGCATAACAGTTCCTTTCTGTGAAATTTCATTTACTTAAATCTTAATTATTTGAAACTACGACTCCAGATAAAATTCGAAGTCAATTGTCTAAAATTTAACACCGAATTAACGATACATTTACGAGGTCGGAATAAATTTTTTTTAGGTTTT
>JAUWDC010000110.1 GCA_030608985.1 Desulfobia sp.
TTGAGTTATTGAGTTATTGAGTTATTGAGTTATTCTGATAATGAATTTTTACCATATATACTATGCAAGAATTCAACTCAAAAACACAATAACACAACAAACTCAAAAAACTATATGTCAATATACCACCGAAAAGATGTCTCCAAAGTTGTCAAAGAGATACAAAACAACACGATCAGCCCTGTTTACCTTATCCACGGTGAACGTTATCTTTGTCAGGAGGTAGCTCGTGAGATTATCTCAGCTCTCCTTCCTGATGAAAAAATCCGTCACCTTAATGTTAGAAAAATTAATGGTGATTCTGAAAATCCTTTTCAGACCGCTGCTCACTTGAAAACACACTCCCTTTTTGGAGGCCGACAGGTCGTCCGGGTAATGGATTCCAATCTCTTTTTTTCAAAAGCAGTTGCGAAATCTTTTTGGGACAAAGCAAAAAAAGCCATGCAGGCTAACGAAACTGAAAAGGCTACGACTCATTTGACCAAAATGTATGGGATTGGAGGCCTGGAGAAAGAAGATGACCTTACGGAAATGTCTGCTGCCCAATGGAAAAAGCTCCTGGGCTTTGCTAAACCCGCTGATATTGGCTGGACAAAAGAGGTTTCTTTACCTGACACCATACCAGCAAGCCAGGATGGAGATGGAGCATCTCTCATCGGTGACACACTTGAAAAAAAGATCCCGGACAACAACATTCTGCTATTGGTGGCTGAAGCTGTTGACAAACGCAAAAAACTATACAAATTGATTAACAAACTTGGTGTTATCATCGACCTTTCCGTTGATACAGGATCTACTAAATCGGCCAGAGACAGCCAGGATTCCACTATCAGAGATCTGATTATCCAGACAATGACTGAATTCGGGAAAAAACCAGGTCCCGATGTAATAAAACAGTTGTTGGACAGGGTCGGATTCCATCCTGTAGCGGCTGTCAGGGAAACAGAAAAACTCGCTCTTTTCTGCAACGAAAAGGACGTGATCACTGTTGCTGATGTGGATGCTATTGTCGGATGGACACGCGAAGAAGCCATCTATGAACTAAACGAAGCTGTTGCCACCCGAAGCCTTGAACAGGCCCTTGTTCTCTCTTCGAAACTCCGAGAAAATGGACTCCACCCGCTGGCATTGCTAGCAAGCTTACGTAACCTTATTCGCAAACTGCTCTTTTTTCGTTCTTTGCAATCTCAGAAAGATCCGTCATACCCTTCCGGGATATCTTTTGGCCCATTTCAAAAGGGCTATCTGGCCAAAATCAAAAAATCCCGGCATGGCAACTCCTCTTTTCTTACCGCCCATCCTTATGCCATATACATAAGCTTTCAACAGGCAGAACGGTTCGAGATTGTAGAGCTCAAAGAAGGGCTCAGGGAACTCCTTGCGGTCGAATACAAATTAAAAGGTGGTGGGGTTGGTGACGCTCTTACCCTTGATAATTTTTTCTTTGCCTTTCTGGGTGGACAAGGAAGACATTAATTCTTACTATTTTCGTAAATGTTTGGCAACGGCCCACAGGAAGGCGATCAGGACGCTTTACATACAGACGTATAGCGCAGCGCCCTGCTTACCTCCCTGTAAACCGTTGCCAAACATTTACAATTTTGGAGGTTAGGGCAATTTTGGAACATTAGCCGAATATTTACCTATTTTCCATGCAGAACACAAAAGGAACATGTACAATAATAAGAGATATGCTATCCCAGAGTCAGGATCCACTTTACAATGACGTAAGAGAATCTTAATGACTGTACCAGGTAAAGAAACGGACGGTGGAGTCCTTACCGAAAAAAAAGAGAAGGTAAAAGAGCCTCCTCTATATAAAGTCCTTCTTCACAATGACGATTATACCTCCATGGAGTTTGTTATATTGGTTCTTGAAACTGTATTCCACAAGGGTACCGGTGAAGCGACTAAAATAATGTTAAATGTCCACCAGCAAGGAATTGGCATAGCCGGTGTGTATACAAGGGAAATAGCAGACACAAAAATAAATATTGTCCATGATATTGCCAGGCGTAATGAATTCCCATTACGCTGCAGCATGGAAAAAATATAGGTAAGAGTTCACCAGCACCTCATCTTTGTCCGTTTTGGCCTTTTCACATAGAGGGGCTATAGTTCAAAAGCCAAAACGAACAAACCTAAGGCACTGGTGCACTCTTACAGTATGGAGTTTTACCAAAATTTTTAGCACCTAGTGAACTATTACAAATATAGAACAATGATCAATCAAAAAGTAGAAATAGCCTTGATAATGGCCATCCGCGAAGCAAAAAAACTTCACCACGAACATGTGACAGTCGAACATATTCTGTATGGCTTGTTACATGATGACCTTGCACTCAACATTATCAATGGTTGCGGTGGCGATGCGGAACATTTGAAGAAAAATCTGGAAAAATTCTTTCTCACAAACATGCCGACGCTCAACGAAAAAGCCGGCGGAGAGCCTACCCAGACATTAGGCTTCAACAGGGTTTTGCAACGAGCTATTGCCCATGTACAGAGTTGTGGCAAAAAAGAGGTCGATTCAGGGGATGTTCTAGCGGCCATATTTGCAGAACCGGAATCATTTGCCGTTTATTTCCTTGAAGAGGAAGGTCTCTCGCGCCTGGAACTGATCGACTACATTTCCCACAAGCTGACACCTTCTTCTCCCCAGGGAGTGCCTGCCAAAGAAGAAAAAAAGAGCGCCCAAAAAGACAAGAGTGCTCTGGAAAAATATACTATCAATTTTGCCCAACGTGCTGCTGACGGGCTAATTGACCCTCTTATTGGTCGTCACAGGGAGCTTGAGCGTGTCATGCAGATCCTCTGCCGGAGAAGGAAAAACAATCCTCTCCTGGTCGGAGAGCCGGGAGTTGGCAAAACAGCAATCGCCGAAGGACTTGCTTTACACATATATAATGGACAAGTACCAGACCTCCTTCATGATGCGGAAATCCATCAGCTGGATCTTGGCTCCCTTCTTTCCGGGACAAAGTATCGTGGTGATTTTGAAGAGCGCCTGAAAGCAATTATTACCGAAATTGAGAAAAAGCCTGAAATCATCCTGGTAATTGATGAAATCCATACCATAGTTGGTGCTGGGGCAACCAGCGGCGGCAGCATGGATGCTTCAAATCTCCTCAAACCCGCACTTCAAGCCGGGACATTACGCTGCATAGGATCGACAACCTATGAGGAATATCGCAATCATATAGAAAAGGACCGGGCACTTTCTCGACGTTTTCAGAAAGTTGATATAGAAGAGCCAACAGTGGATGAAACCT
The DNA here is from genome assembly GCA_030608985.1 of Desulfobia sp. Lineage (GTDB taxonomy): Bacteria > Desulfobacterota > Desulfobulbia > Desulfobulbales > SURF-16 > Desulfobia. Next base: position 3,273 of record JAUWDC010000110.1, read on the forward strand.
ATTCTATTCTTCGTGGTTTAAAATCACGTTACGAAGAGCACCACGAAGTGCGTTATTCCAATACGGCTCTCCGGACGTCTGCGGAACTGGCCGATCGATATATTACTGAACGTTTTTTACCGGACAAGGCAATTGATGTTATTGATGAGGTAGGCGCAGCCTTTCGGCTTGCTGCGCGACCGGGCAAAAAGAGAAAAACAGTCACGGTTCGCGATGTGGAAGCGGTTATTGCCCGTATGGCCAGAATCCCTGCAAAAAATATCTCTTCATCGGACATACAACAGCTTGAAGGGCTGGAACAAGCTTTAAAACGACAGATATTCGGTCAGGACCATACGATTGAAGCGCTGGTGACCGCTGTCAAACGAAACAGAGCCGGATTAAAAGATCCGGAACGCCCTACAGGATCCTTTCTTTTTGCCGGACCAACCGGTGTTGGCAAAACCGAAGTCGCACGTCAACTGGCCTTTGCTCTTTCCGTTCATTTTGAACGGTTTGACATGAGCGAATATATGGAGAAACATGCCGTGGCCCGTCTAATCGGTGCTCCCCCGGGGTACGTAGGTTTTGACCAAGGCGGCCTGCTTACTGATGCTATAAAAAAGCATCCATACTGTGTCCTTCTGTTTGACGAAATCGAAAAAGCCCATCCTGACATATTCAACATATTACTGCAGGTTATGGATCATTCAACACTTACTGACAATGCCGGGCGTAAAGCTGATTTCAGAAATGTTATTCTTATCATGACAACCAACGCCGGCGCCAGGGAGATGGCAGGTCAATCTATAGGCTTCATGACAAACAAGAAGGACGGCAGCATGAAAGCCGTGAAGGACCTCTTTTCTCCTGAATTCCGAAATCGTCTGGACGGAATCATCTCTTTTAATTCCCTGGAATTTTCGGTGATGCAGCAGATTGTTGACAAGCTTATCCTGGAGCTTGAAGCACGGCTTGCCGAAAAGAGAGTGACCATTTCTCTTTCTGATGAAGCCCGCAGCTGGCTGGCCACCAAGGGATATGATCCTGACTATGGAGCCAGGCCCATGCGCCGTCTCATAATGACTGAAATAGGCGACCGCCTGGCCGAAGAAATTCTTTTCGGGGAACTAAAACGGGGGGGACGTGTTCTTATTGATAAAACAGATGAAGGATTTGATTTTTCATATCCAGCATGATAATTAACTAACCATAAATTCATAACATACAACCGAGGACTAACAATGAAGATGACCAAGACACTTTATCTTGCAGCAGGACTCACTGCTGCTTTGACATTTAGCGCCTGCTCGGACCAGGATGACACCAAGACTCCGAGCTCGGAATCTAAAAAACCTGCTGTGGCTCAGGAGCAGAAAGCAGCGCCCCAAGCCCCTGCAGCCTCACAGGCCTCTGCCTCTGCACTCACCGGAACAGTTGTTGAGACATTTGATGGTGGTGGTTACACCTACATCCAATTAGACACGGGAACAGAAAAAAAATGGGCTGCTATCGGCCAGGCCACTGTCACTGTTGGCGAAAAAATAAGCTTAAAACCAGGCCCTGTTATGAGCGATTTCCACAGCCGTACTCTTGACCGTACATTCCCTGAAATTATTTTCTCCAGTGGCCTTGCAGGTGCACAAGATGCTGCCGCCAGTGTTGGTTCAAGTTTTGGTAATGCCCTTCAGGGCGAAGGTATGGGAATGATGCCACCTACCGGAGCAATGGAACAAGTCAGCGGCGGCAGTATGCAGGCCATCACCCCTCTTCAGGAAGTCGACATTGACAAAGCTGAAGGAGAAAACGGCTATACAGTGGAAGAAGTTTTTAACCAGGCTGCTGACCTTGCCGGTAAAAAAATTAAAATACGCGGTATGGCTGTAAAAATATCTCCAAACATCATGGGTAAGAACTGGATCCATATCCAGGATGGAACCGGGAACCCGATGGCCAACAGCCATGACCTTGTTGTGACCTCTGCTGACATCCCGGAAAAAGACAGCATCATTGTTGTAGAAGGCGTCCTGGCTAAAGATAAAGACTTTGGCGCCGGTTACAAATATGGAGTGATTCTTGAGGACGCCGTAGTAACTCAATAAGTTAAAAGAAAGTTTTAAGTTGGCGAAGATGAAAGTTATTAGCTGGAAAACGTGAAACTCCCTGAGTCACTAATGCATGATAATTTAGCGACTCAGGGAACCATGTGAAATTTCATGAAAATAGCCGTAATAGGTCCGGGTGCTCTCGGC
>JAUWDC010000308.1 GCA_030608985.1 Desulfobia sp.
GCGCTTCACGAACTGCCACCGGATACGATTCTCCTGAACCTCTCTTTTTATCGTGACCGAGAGGGCCGGACCTTTTCTATCAAGGAGGCATTGTCCTTTATTAACAGCAACAGCACAGTGCCGGTGTATACTGCCTGGGACCATAATGTAGCAGCTGGCGCCATGGGTGGCGTTGTCGTCAGTGGGCATTTACAGGGGGAAAACGCCGCAAAAATGGCTTTGCAAATACTTCATGGGACGCCTGCAGCCGATATTCCCGTCATTAGAAAAAGCCCAAACATTCCCATGTTCAATTATGTACAGATGCAACGTTTCAACCTTTCTTATAAGAATTTGCCTAGGGGAAGTATTGTTCTTTATGAACCGGTAACTTTCTATTTTAAGTACAGACCCTATATCTGGTTGACCACTGTCTTTGTTGGCCTTCAAACACTGGTGATTATTGTGCTCTTGGGAAACATCAGGCGACGAAAAACGGCCGAGCGTGATCTGGTTGACAGCGAACAGCGTTTTCGTGGCACCTTTGAGCAGGCAGCGGTGGGTATAGCTTTGGTGGCAACGGACGGCAGATGGCTGCGGGTCAACCAGAAGCTCTGTGATATTGTTGGCTACAGCAAGGATGAAATGATGGGCATGACCTTCCAGGATATCACCCACCCAGACGATATGGAGACTGATCTGCAATACGTTAAACAAGTGCTGGCCGCTGAAATTCAAACCTATTCCATGGAGAAACGTTACATCCGCAAGGACCTCAGTCCTGTCTGGATCAACCTCACCGTCTCCCTGATCCGGGATGACACCACCGGCGAGCCCAAATATTTCATCTCAATCATTGAGGATGTCAGCAGCCGCAAGGATGCAGAAAAAAACTTAAAAAAGACCAATGAGCAGTTGCTCCATGCCGAAAAACTCTCGGCCATTGGCGGGCTGACCGCCTCCATCGCCCATGAGTTCAACAATCCACTTCAAGGTGTCATGAATATTATCAAGGGAGTCGCACGAAGGGCGACACTTGATGAAGACGATGCAGAGCTTATGACCATGGCAGTCGGTGAATGCAACCGGATACGAGACCTGATCAAAAGCCTGCAGGACTTCAATCGTCCGACATCGGGCAGGAAAGCGCCAATGGACATTCATGCCGTACTGGACAACCTCCTGCTGCTAGGGAAAAAAGAATATTCAACACGTAAAATAATTATTGAAAAAAGGTATTCTGAAAACATGCCACGGATTAAGGCTGTGGCCGACCAGCTAAAACAGGTTTTCTTAAATCTTCTCAACAATGCCGCCGATGCCTGTGACGGAGGAGGAACTATTACAATTAAAACTGAAACGCTTGGTGAAAAAATCGTTGTCCGGATTCATGATACGGGGACCGGCATCACGCCTGAAGACAAAGCCCATATCTTTGAGCCGTTTTTCACAACCAAGCCCGCGATAAAAGGAACAGGCCTCGGGCTTTCTGTCAGCTATGGGATCATCAAAGGACACGGTGGGGAAATTACCGTGGCCAGTGAACCCGGCAAAGGAACAACTTTTTCAGTTACTTTGCCGATTGAGGGAGGACATAATGCGGAATAAAAAAATCCTGCTGGTTGATGACGAAGAAAGCATCCGTACCTCCTTTCGCAAGGATTTTGAGCATGAGGGCTACAAGGTCACTACTGCCGCAAGTGGTGAAGAGGCCATCACGAAAATTCGGGACACCCATTTTGACTTGGTGATCACCGATCTTTCCATGCCCGGAATTGATGGGATAGGTGTCCTGCAGGAGGTCAAAAAACTAAATCCTGACATTGGCACGATGATTCTCACCGGTTACGGTGACATGACTTCGGCGATTGAGGCCCTCCGCCTTGGAGCAGACGACTACCTGCTCAAACCGTGCGACGCTGACGAACTGCTCTTGCGTGCGGCACGATGCCTCGAAAAGCAGGAAGCCTTCCGGAAGATCAAATTGTATGAAAATATTCTACCCGTCTGCAGTGTTTGCAAAAAGATCAGAGATGATTCCGGCACGGAGTATGGCAAGGGCAACTGGAAACTCCTGGAAGAATATCTTGAGATCAACGTGGGGTTAGATGTAAGTCATGGCATGTGTCCGGAGTGTTCTGACAAACTCTATGGTGGACAGGAATGGTATGAGAAAAATAGAGACAAAATTATTGGTGAAAAGAAATAATCAAGTAAAGACTGCCAAAGGGAATTTACGTATTTTACCGAAGCACCAATACTGACGTATTCGCAGATTTTTAAAAATTACCTTTTACATTTCTCTATCTCTTTCATCATTTTAGGGTAGCATTCTGGGCACACTCCATGGCTGAAATCCGCATTAGTCCGATGCGAAAAATATTCCTCCATTCGCACCCAGTCACCTTCTCCTGATTCCTGACCTTCATCGTCTCTGATCTTTTTACAGTAACTGCAGATAGGAAGAAGACCTTCTAAAATTTTCACCCGCTCCCTTTCTTTCATTAAAGCCTGTACTAAAAAGAGAATGATACAACTTACAGTCAAACCAAGTAGACCAAAGAAAAAAGCCATTGGAAGATGATGTGAACTGAAGGCAGAAAGAAAAGATTTGAAGTCCAATTGAAATGTCGGGTGAATCATGCCCTGGAGAAACATAGAAAAAGGGTGCAAAAAAACAATTCCCAAAAGAAAACCCAGGATGCCGCCAAATATATACCGTTTCAAGTCAAGTTTTTGCATAGCATTGAGATGGCCGAAACAGGTGTCTCGGCCATCTGTGAATGAAGAAGATAATACTAAAATGTTACTGTTGATCTAACCAAGGTAGACCCTCAGCTAAAGCCGTTGCTTGTGACATGAAGAATGCG
>JAUWDC010000100.1 GCA_030608985.1 Desulfobia sp.
GGGGTTAAATGATCAGGGTTTTCCGATAGAAAAAACAAAAAGCTTCTGTTTTACCGACAAAGACGCCCTTGAAGATGAGCTGATCGATTTCACCCAGAACATCCGTACACGTCAGACGCCCATGGTCTCAGGCAGAGACGGTCGCCAGGCACTTGCCGTTGCTCTCCAGATCATTGATCAAATTAAACATCATATCAATTCTCATAAAGAACTGTTAGGCGGATAGTAAAGTTGTCGCAACCACGTATAATGATAGTCTCCGGAGAAGCCTCAGGAGATCTCCATGGCGCCCGCCTCGTAGAGGCCATCAAACAACGTCTGCCTGATGTATATGTGTGTGGAATGGGTGGGACCGAACTGCGTCGTCAAGGTGTTGATATTCTTTATGATGCGGCAAAAATGGCAGTAGTCGGCATTATTGAAGTTATTGCCCACCTGAAAGACATACGGAAAGCTCAGAACATTCTTTTTAATAACCTCCTGAACAATCGACCACAACTCCTGATACTTATTGATTATCCTGATTTTAATTTGATGCTTGCCAAAAAGGCAAAAAAACTCGGTATCCCTGTTTTTTATTATATCAGCCCTCAGGTTTGGGCCTGGCGAAGCGGCCGAGTCAAGACGATAAAAAAGCTCGTTGATAAAATGGCCGTCATCCTACCATTCGAAAAACAATTCTATAAGAATCATGGTGTAGATGTTGAATATGTTGGACATCCTTTAATGGATTCTGTGAAAATATCTCGATCTCGTGAAGAATTTCGTATTCATCATTCAATCCCTGAAGATGGAATCGTTGTAGGAATACTGCCCGGAAGCAGAAAAAAGGAAATCAGGACAATGCTTCCTCTCTTTATTGAGGCTGCAGCTCTGCTGGCAAAAAAACATCCGGGCATTACGTTTCTTCTTCCCCAGGCATCTTCAATAAGACGAGAAGATCTTGAATCAGGAGGTCTGGCCAATTCCACCGTTGCTGTGAAAGTCATTACAGAAGATCGATATAACCTGATGGCTGCCTGTGATCTTGTAATGGCTGCATCTGGAACCGTAACCCTGGAACTTGCCATTCTCAACATCCCCATGGCTGTTTCCTATCGAGTGTCCTCTCTTACCCATTTAATAGGGAGAAGACTTATAAAGGTTGACTATGCATCATTAGTTAATCTTGTTGCAGACAAAGAAATTGTTCCCGAACTTTTACAGAAAAATGCAACTCCGGAAAATATCGCCGGTGCCATGGAGAAAATATGGCCGGGACAACAGGCAAGGGAAACCATGCTTGTCGGCTTATCTTCTGTCAGGGAGAAATTGGGTCATGGAGGAGCCTCAAAAAAGGCAGCACAAGTCGCACTGAAAACAATGGATGGCGGCTACATCTGATTTTTCAGCCAATCAATTCTATTCCACAAGCCGCGGAGAATACGGGTTTCCCGCTCATCAAGGACGGCTCTTCCAAATATGCGCCGAAACGTCCTCAAAATATGATCCGGATTTTGTTCATCGAGGTATTCAATAGAAGTCAGTGTTTCACGCATATGCTGAAACATTCTTTCTACTGTTTCTGAGTCCGCCAATTCTTTTTCGCCATCATTTTTTTTGGCTAACAACCGAGACTTGCTGAGTTCATACAGACAAACACTGACAGCCTGGGCAAGGTTCATGGAAGGGAGACGATCGTCTGTTGGTATTGTGAGAAACTGCTGGCACAAATCAAGCTCTGCAGTGGTTAGGCCACTGTCTTCACGTCCGAACACCAGAGCAATATGATTATCGGCATCAAGGTGGGCTGTTACTGTATCAATATCTTCCGGATAAATAAAATCATCCCTGTATTTCCCATAGCGCCTGGTTGTGCCTATAACTATATGGCAATCAGACAATGCGCTGGAAAGGGAAGGATGAATTGATGCCTCGTGCAACAGGGCTTTCGCCTTAACAGCCATATCAAATGCCGGCTTGGAAAGATGATCTGCCTGGGGGGTCACCAGGCGCAGATCTGAAAAACCAAAATTCATCATCACCCGGCAGACAGAACCGATATTCAACGCTCCCTGGGGTTCGACAAGGACCACACTAAATCTGTCAGGGTTAATCATATCCGATAAACAGTTATTCCTTTTCAAACAATTCTGGAAACAATGGCATCACCCATTGCTTTGGTGTTGACAGCCTTGCTTCGATCGACAGCAATATCAGCGGTAAAAATACCGTCTTCAAGTGTTTTCGATACGGCATTTTCAATGGCAGTCGCAGCATCTTCCAAGTTGAAACTGTAGCGAAGCATCATAACAACCGAAAGAATCTGGGCTATAGGATTGGCAATACCTTGTCCGGCAATGTCCGGTGCTGATCCACCAGCAGGTTCATATAAACCGAATTTGTCTTTGTTGAGACTTGCGGAGGCAAGCATCCCCATGGAACCTGTCAGCATGGCGGACTCATCAGACACGATGTCGCCAAACATGTTGCCGCATAGCATAACATCAAACTGATGGGGGTCACGGATAAGCTGCATGGTGGCATTGTCGACATAGATATGATTCAGTTCGACATCATCGTATTCCTTGGCAATTTCATTTACCACTTCACGCCAAAGAACCATAGTGGTCAGAACATTGGCCTTGTCCACGGAGGTAACTTTTTTGCTTCTCAATCGTGCCGCATCAAAAGCCATTCTGGTAATACGCTCTATTTCACCCCTGGTATAGAGCATTGTGTCATAGGCTTTTTCATCAGCGCCGCTTCCTTCTCGTCCTTTAGGTTGACCAAAATAAATCCCGCTTGTCAGTTCACGGACGACAAGAATATCAAATCCATTTCCAACAATGTCAGGCCGTAAAGGGCATGCCGCTGTTAAAGATTTAAACACCTTGGCACGTCTGAAGTTGCAAAACAGGTCGAAATGTTTGCGAAGTGGAAGAAGTGCTGCCCGTTCAGGTTGCTCTGCAGGTGGTAATGTCTCCCATTGAGGGCCACCAACAGAACCAAAAAGAATGGCATCACTTTCTTCACAGATGTTTAATGTCTCAGCCGGGAGGGCAGTGCCATGATTATCAATGGCACATCCACCCACATCAGCAAAATTGTATTGAAGTTGGAAAGAAAATTTTTTCTGCGCTACATCAAGAATCTTGATGGCCTCATCCATAACCTCCGGGCCGATGCCATCACCGGCCAGTACTGCTATTTTTTTCATTGTTGGTTCCTATATATGTAAATTTTAAAATTATTTTTGATAGCGTTTAAAAAGTCTTTGTATCACCACAGAGGGCACAGAGATCACAGAGTTAACTGCTTTTAATAAAAAGATTTCTCTGTGGTCTCTGTGCCCTCTGTGGTTAATTTTACTTAACCAGTTAGCTGCGATAAGGCTTTACTCGTTCAGGATCAGCAAAATATTCTTTTGTTGTTCTTACAATAACGCCACTTAAGAAGAGAAGTCCGACCAGGTTTGGCCAAGCCATTAAAGCGTTAAAGATATCGGAAATAGTCCAGACAACACTGACCTGAATGGAGGCGCCAACAGGAAGAAGAAGGCAATAAAGCAACCGATAGGGCAGGATAAATTTTTCACCCATAAGATATTCAACAGACCTATCACCATAGTATGACCAACTAATTGCAGTGGAAAAGGCAAAAATCATAATGCCGAATGCAACAATATATCCTCCCATACCAGGAAGCCCTATGTTGAAAGCTCTGGCGGTAAGATCTGCTCCAGTGAGACCTTCAGTATAGGCGCCTGTTAAAATAATTACCAATCCCGTCATGGTGCAGATGACAATAGTATCGATGAAAGGACCAAGCATTGCGACCAGACCTTCCCTTACAGGCTCTTCCGTTTTTGCTGCTCCATGGGCAATGGGAGCGCTTCCAAGGCCGGCTTCATTGGAGAAAACACCACGCGCTACACCAAAACGTATAGCCTGGGCCACTGCAGCACCTGCAAAACCGCCGGTTGCCGCAGTACCGGTGAAGGCATCATGAAAGATAATACCAAATGCGGCAGGTATGCCCTCCATATGGGTAACAATAACAGCAAGTGCTCCTAAAACATAAAATATTGCCATAAAGGGAACAAGCCTGCTTGCAACTTTACCTATTCTTTTTATTCCACCTATAATAACCGCAAAAACAAGTACCCCAATCACCAGACCGGTCACTATCTTGGGTATTCCGAAATACGTTAATACGGGTTCGGCAACGGAATTGGCCTGTACCATATTTCCTATTCCAAAGGAGGCAATTGCTGCAAAAAAAGCAAAAAGAAGTCCTAGCCATTTTTGCCCTAAGCCTTTTTCAAGATAATACATTGGACCGGCACTGATACTGCCATCTTCATGTATCGTACGGTATTTTAAGGAAAGAAGGCACTCGCCATATTTCAGTCCCATGCCAAAAAAGGCAGTAACCCACATCCAGAAAACAGCACCCGGACCACCTAGGGCAATAGCAGTCCCGACACCGGCAATATTACCCGTTCCAATTGTTGCAGACAAAGCAGCAGATAATGCCTGAAAATGGGTAATCTCCCCTTTATCTTCAGGGTTGTCAAACTTGCCGGTAACAAGGTAGATTCCGTAGAAAAATTTGCTTACCTGAATACATCTCATAAGAAGTGTAAGAAAAATTCCCGTTCCAACAAGCATGATTATTGTGACGGGTCCCCAGACAATAGAACTAATACTATTGAGCAGATTTTCCATGATGAATTCTTTTCAATTTATAATGTTAGAAAGAGGATTAATTTTTATACTAATCTCACGGTAAATGAAATAATGAGATATGCCATAGCTATCCCGTCAGGTAAAGATAATTTTCTTAATTTTGGTTGAGAAACGATTTTTTTGGAGATAGCCCTTTCTGGAGATATTTATTTGATACTTTCAGGGGGAAAATACATTTGTGCCTTGATTCTATAACTCTTTAAGTGCATTATAATACAAGGAATCAGGTAACTATTCAGATAGACCTACAAAATTTTCCTTTTCACCAAACTGTAACTGTTCACCAGTGCCCCAGATGTGCACAGGCAGGCTGGTGAACTATAGTAGTTCTATGTGAAACGGCCTGATCGTGTGCAGATGGGGTGCTGGCGAACAGTTACGGAATCAGCTATTATTTTTCAAGAGTTACGGAGAAAGAGTGAAAAAAAAGAAGGATTATCGAATCCTGATAGCCGAAGACAATCAGGCCATGCGGAGAATCATGGGAACGATGCTTTCCGGCCTTGGCTATGACGACCAGGTCTCGGTGGTTAATGGCATAGAGGCTTGGGAGAGGATCCAGGAAGATGACATAGACATATTCCTCTGTGATTTCTTGATGCCTGAAATGAATGGTCTTGAGGTTCTACAACTTATCAAGGAGTCAAAAGAATATTTTAATCTCCCATTTGTCATGGTTACAGGCGTTGACAGTAAAAGCGAATTCATGAAAACTGTCCGCGCTGAAGTGGATCATTATATTATTAAACCTGTGAATGCCCAGCAACTTGGAAGCATGCTCGATAATATTATTCGAGGTATTGCCAAACCAACCAAATATGAAGCAGCAATCTTTAAAGGTAAATATTATCTTCTCAACAATGATCTAAAAAAAAGCATGCGGTATTTTGAGATAGCAGAAAAGGCTGATCCACGTGCCGCGCCTCCTTATTTTTACCAAGGACTTATTTGTAAGAG
>JAUWDC010000274.1 GCA_030608985.1 Desulfobia sp.
TCTGTCCTTCCTGCACTTGTTTGCCAAGGACAAAAGCTTCTCCTGATACAGCTTTTGCTCATTCTTTTATTATTGCAATACATTAGCATGTTTTTCGAAGTGAACTGAAGAGTGTTTTGTAATGGGATGTGTAAAAAAAGATTATTCGGAAATTTTTTTACAATATCGTAGACATAAAACTTAACACATTCAAATAAATTTGATACCCTTTTCTTAGAGCTAGCTGAAAGGAGAGGGTATATTGGCGATTAACGTGACAAAAAGCCCCGTGGAGCTCTGCGGCCATCCCGACATTTTTTGAATACGTTTTTAGATCCTTTGGTGGAAACATCTACGAAAAAACGTGTATGTGTCAAGTAGGTCAAACCAATAATATGATTGAGCTGTAAAGGGTCTTATACCCCTCAAGGGGGTACTGAAAAGAGTCCAGCTCTGTAGGGTTAAGATATCAGTTTTTTCAGGAGAGATTGCTATGCCGGTTTGGACAATAAAACTTAACGATAAAATAGTGAAACAGTTTGCCATCAAGAATGGTGAACGGAAGGTCATTGGCAGGGGCGATGATGCTGATGTGGTAGTCGATAATACAGCAATCTCCCGGGAGCATACGGCTCTTATCTTAAAAAACGATACCTACTACCTGGAGGATCTCGGAAGCCTTAACGGGACAATGATAAATGGCCGGAAAATAGATACGCTGGTGCAGCTTTTTGAAGGTGATACTATTGAAATTGGCAAGTTCAAGCTTATGCTTGCCGGTACGGAGCAGAAGACCAGCCAGGAGCCGCAGAGCACCTCTCTTGATTACGGTGATGAGACGGTTTTTGTCAGACCCAAAAAGACACTTCCTCGGCCAACTGCAGAGTCAAAGGAAAAATCTGTCCACAGGCTTCTTGTTGTGCAGGGGCCCGCATCTCCCAAGGATATTTCACTGGATAAGCGGAATAGCTTGAAAATAGGCAAAGATCTGAGCAGCGATTTGGTAATCACTGGTTTTTTTGTGGCCAGAGCCCAGTGTTACATCATAAAGAGAGAAAATCTTTACTATATTGTTCCCCAACGCAGTTGGGTTGCTACAAGGGTGAACGGGTTCAAGGTCAGGAGTGAACATCTTCTCCGTAAAGGAGACCTCATCGAAATTCAAAAATCGCAAATTCTTTTTGAATAATGTCAGTCTCGCAAAAAGGCGTGATTTGAATTATCGCCACCAGTAATATCAAGTAGTTATACCCCACAAGGGGGTACAAGCTTCGATTCACGCGGCGTATGAGCGCTTTCTGCGAATACGTCAATAGCGGTCTTTTTCTACAGACCACACAGGAAAAACATGCTCACTCGTCTTTTCAGGAGAGATACTGCAGGGCAGAAAGGAAAATCTGACCAGCCTGGAGAGGTCGGAGGTGATGCAACTGTAATGCTTTCATCCTCATCACCTGTTGAGGATGATGAGAGTGGCTGGAAACCTGGTGATGTCATCCTGGAGAGGTACAAGGTAGAAGATGTTTTCTCCGGTGCAATGGGCAAGGTATACATCGCAACGCATTTGGGTTGGGATGTAAAGATGGCCATCAAGGCACCGCGCAAGGAAGTACTGGCGGATGAAGAGGGAATTCAGCGCATTATAAGAGAGGCTGACGGTTGGGTGAGGCTTGGGCTGCATCCAAATATTGCATCCTGCTATTACGTACTTTCCATCGAGAAGATTCCCCACATATTTATCGAATACGTTAATGGCTGGACCCTTGAAGAATGGATCAAGGAAGGGCGATGTAAAGATATGCGTACTGCCCTGACACTGGCCGTGCAATGTTGCAATGGTTTGGAATATACCCATTCACAGGGAATAATTCATCGGGATGTAAAACCGCATAATATCCTTATTGCCCGTGATGGGCTGGTCAAAATTAGTGATTTTGGAATTTTACGCTCTATCAATGGGCCTGAACCGGTGGATTCCGGAGAAACTTCAGTAAAGAACCCCCACCCAGAGGCAACAGTCGGTTTTCGCGGAACTCCTAATTATGCGTCGCCGGAACAGCTTCGTGACACTCATCAGGTTGATAAGCGCACGGATATTTTTTCTTTTGGCCTCTGCCTCTGGCGAATGTTTTGCGGCAAAAGACCTTATAAGAAGAATACAGAAGGAAAATGTCCAGATCCAACCCCTGCTGATTCAAGCATAGTTCTGCCACCGGCCTTGAAAGCAATCCTGAAAAAGAGTGTTAAGTTTAACCCCAATGACAGATTCCAAGATTTTTCAGAATTGAAAGAGGCCCTCAATCAAGTTTATCTGGATTTATTTGATGTTCCCTGCCCTTACGCCATTATGGAGCCGTTTGACCTGAGGGCCGAAAATTTAAATAATCGAGCAGTGTCTCTTGCCGAACTTGGCAAGATTCGTCAGGCTGCGGCCTGTCTTTCCCATACCTTGGAGATTAATGATGGGTTGCCGGAAGCTCTGTTTAATCTTTTAACCTTGAAGTGGCGGAGATCAAAAGAAAACCCGGAACGCATTCTTCGCCGTATTGAGATTACGAAGAAAAGGTTTCCAGAGCTGACTTTTTTTGATGAGTTGGAAGAAGAAATTCGAAACTATCTGGCTCAGAATGGAACAACAAAACGCTCTGTTAGCAATAAAGGCCTCAGGTTGCGTCTCTGCCTGTCAAAAACGCCCATGGAGGTTTTCAGGGAGGCACAGCTTCGTCGATCTGTCCAGAATAATATTATTACGCTCATGCAAAGAAGAAATTTCTCTGAGTGTTACCAGACATTGATGACAAGCTGGAAACATGAAGCATTCAAAAAAGAGAAATTTTATTTCAAAATATATGAACAGCTCCTGCCGGAAGGAAAAAAGAAGGCAATACGGTCAGCGCAACGAATAACAATTCAAGAGGGGAATAAAGGTGGAGCTGAGCTGCTTGCTGTTGTTCCTGGAAGAAAAACTATCTATACGGCAGCACGTGCGGACTGTCGTATTGTGGGAAGACAAATAGGATCCCGAAAAGGAGTGGAGAAATTTACCCATCTTCCCGCAAATATATCAGCTCTGGCGGCTGGTCCCAAAGGCAACAAACTTGCTATTGCCCTGGATGACGGCAGTATTGTTGTCTATTCGTTTAAAAATGAAACACAATCTCTACTTTATTCGGAGTCTTCAAAATCTGCTCGAGCAGCGGCAATAGCCTTTAGTCCGGACAGTCAGT
>JAUWDC010000210.1 GCA_030608985.1 Desulfobia sp.
GGTTTTATGAGAGAGATAACTTCTGTCAAGGATATGGTAGTCAGGATGGGGTATGAGATGGTAAAAATTCTTGCCATCACCAGTGCTTCAGCCGGCTTGTTGAATTCTCCCCAAGAGGCATACAATCTTGAACCCAAGGCTTTGTGGCACCACTCACATGCCTGTGCTCTTCTGGCCTCCATTATTGCCAAGCATGCCAACGTGGAAAATGTCTCCCCCGTTTATACGGCAGCCCTTCTTCATGATATAGGTAAAGTATTGTTAAACCGTCCTCTGCAGCGTCAGATTGTCAATAAAAAAGGGAATAAAAAATTTGCAACATTAGTTGAGTTAGAGCGCTTCATGTTGCAGACGGATCATGCAAAAGTTGGGATGGCTCTTCTGAAAAAATGGGGCTTGCCCGATGATATCGTTATCCCCGTAGGGTATCACCATACCACAGGTGAGGAGGAATCCAGCCTGCTCAATTCGCAAATCGTGTACCTGGCCAACTATTTAGTCGAGAGTATTGGCATTCGAGCACTTAAAGAAGAAGACTATATGTTCAGGGTGGATGATTTCCCCGATGTTTATCAAGAGTTGCCAGAAGTTCCAAATTTTCAGGATAATATGGAATCCATTATGGAGGAGTTTTTCAACCAGTTTAGGGAAGTCGCCGCAACTATTTGATATCATTGCTCCGTAACCGATCAGTGGATAACACAAAAAAGTCTTCGTTGACAAACCTGCGTACTGTAAGCGGTCTCAGGGCGGTTCAGATGTGCGTGATCGTACCCTGCGATTATACTCCCTGTATATTGTGGGGTACGAGTGCGTGCAGCTGGGCCGCCCTGAGACCGCTTACGTCACTCCTGCCAGCCATGCAGACCAATCAGGCTGACAAATCGGACCTGTTCAATGGTTTCTTTTGTGATTTCTCCATCTTGTTTTTTTACGACAACCAATGATTGACTGTAACGGTCCCCCACGGGAATAAGCATCCTGCCGGGATCTGCCAGTTGATCCAGCAAAGGGGCAGGGATATCAGGGCTTGCCGCTGTGACCATAATAGCTTCGAATGGGCTAAAATTCGGCCAGCCCAGAGTCCCATCATCAATTTTACAGACAATGTTGACATATTTCAGGCGATCAAGCGTGCGACGTGCCTTTATGTGGAGTGATTTTATTCGTTCAACAGAATAGACACGATCAGCAAGTTGTGCCAGAATAGCTGTCTGGTAACCGCAGCCTGTCCCTATTTCAAGAACATTCTCATCACCCCTGAGTTGAAGGGCCTGGGTCATGAGGGCAACAATGTAAGGCTGGGAAATAGTCTGACCGGCACCAATAGGAAGGGGAAAGTCTCCATAGGCCTGGTTTTGAAGAGCATCCTCCACAAAAAGATGTCTCGGGACAGTGGTCATGGCATCGAGAACCCTCTGGTCGTGAATCCCTCTGGGGACCAGCTGTTCACGTGCCATTCGTGCCCTGGCAACAGAGTAATTATTTGTTTCCAGACTCATTCGAAGGGAGTGTGACACCCGATTTTTGGAATTCTTCAGGGGTAAAAGAACGATACACACAGGTTATGACTTGGTCGCCGACAAATTGTATGGTTGCCATCTCGACATCTTCTGTGCCAAGGTTGTCCCCGATGAAAGGCGTCTTGCGCAGTGTGCTTTTTTTGACCTGATAATAAATCCAGATTTCCCCTGTTTCTCCGGCTTTTCGTTCGTCGGGGGGGCCCAGATAGGTCAACACCTCCTGTTGGCTGATACCTTTTGAAATCATACACACATCTGATGCGAGGTGCCGAACGTTCTTCCTTGAACACCCCCCTGTTGCGATAACCAAGGTTGCCAGAAAGAGAAATAATATAATCTTAGAACGTATTTTCATGTTGTATTTACGAGAAAGAGTAATTTAATTACAGAATTGTTAACAAGATAGCCTGAAGCATAATCTTTTTCAATCCTGTATTTGTGCTGTTTTGCGAAAATTTTCAGATATTTCTTGATGTGTTGCATGAAAAAGCAGAAGGTGGCTGAAAAGATAACAAGAAATTTTCTTGACCCGGCATCTCAGTCTATAATACAACTATTGTATAGGACAGTAAAAAGCGACTTAATTACACCGCTTATTTGCATTTAATTTTAAATTATTCCAAGGATTCGATATGCGTTGCCCCAAATGTGATTACATTTCATTTGACCAGGAAGAAGTATGTAAAAACTGTTCTCGCCCTCTATCTTCACCAGAAGAATTGACAGGCACAGCAAAAAAAGTGGAGAATTACCTTTTCCTTTCTTCTATTCTTGGGGGTGGAAGAGCAGAAAGTAAAGGTGAAGAGCCTGAAGTTGATATTGGGGAAGTGTTCCCGGAAGACGCTGAAATAGAACTAGATGCCACTGAAGAGCTGGAAGAGAGCGAATTAGAAGTGCCCACCGTTGACATTTCTCAGTTTGAAGAGGGGAGTGATGAGGAGTTAGAAGAAGAGATTGAGGAAGTAATGGGTGCGGTCGTTTTCGAGGCTGAACAGGATGATGGCATCGAATTTACTCTGGGTGACGGGGACGAAGAAGATCAAGAGCCTGAAACGCCACTTCCTGAACCTGAAGTCAAGCTTGATATAGATGTAGATCTCGATGATGAACCCACAGACGATGAAATCGTATTTAACCTCGAGGATATTGATGAGTCCGATCTCATTATTGATGAGGACGAAGCAGAAAAAGAGGAACCGAGTGAAACGGAATCTCCTGAAGACGATTCTGTTCCTATGGAGCTGGCGATGGAAGATGGCGAGCTCGTTAAGGAGGAAGATGAAGAGAAGGACAAGGAGAAACTGGAAGGGACAATCGAGTTGCCTGATATTGACTTGTAATTTCCCATGGATACGGAGCAGGATATAACAAACGACACAGCTGATTTCTGGAGCAGGGCCATGGCGCTACTTATAGATTGGACCCTGCTCTTCTTTTTTTGTCTGGGGTTGATTGTTTTTGCCGGGAAGCTTTTTTTTCTGATGGCCCTGGGAGATCCAGAGATTTTTCTGATAGGATTAGTTGTTTTTCTTTTGTTGTTCCCCGCAGTAGTTTTCTTTATGATCTCGTTATACTTCATCGTGTTGCATAGCTGGGGCGGAAAAACCCTGGGGAAAATATTTATGGGTATCAGGGTAGAGTCAAGCCAGGGCGAAGACCTTCCTGTCGGTGTTTCTTTTTTACGTCTCGTCGGCTATTTGCTGTCTGCACTTCCTGTTGGCGCTGGTTTTTTGTGGTCAGTTCTTGATAAAGATCATGCCACCTGGCACGATAAACTGGCCGGTTCCAGAGTCGTTTATGATTGAGGTAATTTATCAGGCTTTACAAAGAATTGGCTGGACCAGAAGCATAATTTCCCTTGACAAGAATCCCGCTATTCCGTATTTTACTCCTGTTTTTCGCCGAGATAGCTCAGTCGGTAGAGCAACGGACTGAAAATCCGTGTGTCCCTGGTTCGATTCCTGGTCTCGGCACCAACAAAATCAAGCCTGTTGTTACTTAGTGTAATGACAGGCTTTTTTATTGTCTTCAGATACTTAGACCATCTCTAACACACCTTCTTAACACACTTCGTGCTTCAAGAGGAGGTCTGAGTCATGTCCCATTGTACCTATCTAATTCAACTCCCATCATCCTATTATTTCCGAATACGTGTTCCTCCGTACTTACAACCTATTGTCGGTAAAAAAGAAATCCGTTACAGTCTCCGATGCGGTTCGCTTGTCAAAGCTAAACCAAAGGCAAGACTACTCGCAGGAAAAATCCAGCAACTTTTTACATATAGGGACATCATGAGTCTATCACAGGAACAAATACAAGGGATTATCAGCAACTACGTTC
>JAUWDC010000154.1 GCA_030608985.1 Desulfobia sp.
CCACCAAAGATATCAAGAGCAGAGCCAATGGTGGCATCGAGCCTTCCCTTTCCGAGCTCATTAAGCTGTTCCAGGTCAGCCAGACTTCTCACACCGCCGGCATAGGTTGTCGGGATTGTCGCCCAATTCCCCAGTTTTCGGGCAAGATCAGCTTCGATACCTGCACATTTCCCCTCCACATCCACAGCATGAACAAGAAATTCTGTACAGAAATCGGCAAAAAAATCGAGAGACTCTTTACTTACTGTCACATTGGTGAATTTCTGCCAGCGATCTGTGACAATATAGTAGTCTGATCCTTTTTTACGGCAACTCAGATCCAATACGAGATTATCACGGCCAACGGCTGCAACAATCTCCCGAAGCTTTTCTTCGTGAATCTCGCCATCTTTAAACACATAAGAGGTGACAATTACCGCAGCCGCTCCTTTTTCTATCCAGGATGAAGCATTTGCCGCGGTAATTCCACCACCGATCTGCAGTCCTCCGGGCCAGGCGGCAAGCGCCTCTCCTGCGGCAGACTCATTACCAGGGCCAAGCATAATGACATGCCCGCCGGTGAGGCCATCCTGTTTATACATTTGGGCATAATAGGAAGACGGATGGGATGAAGAAAAATTGGTGGTGAGGGATTCAGACGATGTGTCCGATAGGGTGGAGCCAACGATCTGCTTGACGCAGCCATTGTGAAGATCAATACAGGGGCGAAATTTCATGATTTCGGATATTAGATTGCGGATGTCGGATTGGAGTGAAAAACAAATTAACAAGCTCAATAACTTTGTTAATCCGAAATGCCCAATCCGAAATCCAAAATCATTTTTCTACGCTTCAATAATCATCAAAGTGGCCGGATCCAGGTTCAGGCTCTTGCCGCCCTGGGAGGCGCCGCTCACATCCTTAACGATATTTAAGGCGATACTTTTCTCTCCACTCTTGGCCTGGAGGAGAATTATCGTATCAAAGAGCTGATCCGTAGTGTGACATGGAGCCGGAACACCAGACTCGCTCTCTCGATCATCATCACGATGACAAACTGCTGAAAACCAAACATTGAGGTTGAGCGACTCCATGAGCTCCCGTATTTCTTTCAGGGTCTCTTCAGGCGTCTTAGAGCAATCAAAGCCGTCAATCAACAAACAGTTCGGCCGGAAAATATCCTGATCAATGAGATCAAGCAGCCTTTCCTTCAACTTGGCAACAGTAAAACTATTTTCATTAAAGGTCATAATCATGCGTTGATGCATGATCTCATCCTCTATCTCACTCGCTTTATCGAGTTTTACAGAAGTAGCAATGCCCTTAAAAATATCGTCATACCATGTCCTGGTTTTATCCAAGCTCTGGCCGATACTCACATGGAGCACCTTATTGCCTCGGAGCATGCTGTCCAAGGCAATCTGCACCAGAATTGCAGTTTTTCCCAACCCGGCTCTGGCCATGACAAGACCCAGTCTCGGAGTGCCATTGGCTCCTTCAGGGTTTATAATTCTTAATGGATTTTTCTTAATCAGATCCTCTTTTATCATTCCCTATTTCTCCTGCTCTTTCTTTTTCTTGCGAAAGTCTTCAATGACTTCTTCGGCAACGCTCTTTGGAATCTGCTTATAAGCGGAAAATTCCATGGTAAACTCTGCCTTACCCTGGGTCAGGGAGCGCAGCACCGTAGAATAACCGAACATCTCCGACAGCGGCACCTCAGCCTCGACAACAGTATACTGACCTTCCTCCAGGGTTCCAATGATCATACCGCGACGCTGATTCAGGCTGCCCATAACTCCACCCTGAAACTCTGTCGGCCCTTCCACTGCCACCTTCATTATTGGCTCCAGGAGGACCGGCTTAGCTTTCTGGTATCCATCCTTGAAAGCACCAACTGAGGCAAGCTGGAAAGCGACATCCGAAGAGTCAACTGCATGGGAGGACCCGTCATTTATAACGACGCGAACACCATTAATCGGAAATTCGGCAAGGGAGCCTTTTGCCATACTCTTCTTGAAACCCTTATCACAAGAGTTGATAAATTCACGAGGAATAGCGCCGCCGACAATCTTATCAACAAACTCGTATTCATCTTCTTCCATGGGCTCCATGTAACCGGCAACACGGCCAAACTGCCCGGAACCACCTGTCTGTTTCTTATGGGTGTAATTAAACTCAGCACGTTGAGTAATTGTTTCGCGATAAGCGACCTGGGGAGCGCCAACTTCCACCTCAGCACTGTATTCTCGTTTCATCCTTTCAATATAAACTTCCAGGTGAAGCTCTCCCATCCCGGAAATAATTGTTTCACCGGTTTCATGGTCGACATAGTTTTTAAATGTGGGGTCTTCTTTGGTGAAACGGTTCAAGGCTTTGGACATATTGACCTGAGCCTTGTTATCTATCGGTAGAATAGCCAGGGAAATAACAGGGTTCGGGACATGCATGGAGCTCATTGAATAACTAATATCACTTGATGTAAAGGTATCTCCCGAAGCGCAGTCAACACCGAAAAGGGCAATAATATCACCGGCGCCGGCTACTTCGATTTCCTCCATGTCATCGGAATGCATCCGCACCAGACGACCGATTTTCACTTTTTTACCTGTACGGGAGTTAATTATAGTATCACCCTTTTTCATGGTGCCCTGGTAGGTTCGAACATACGTCAACTGCCCGTAACGACCATCTTCAAGCTTGAATGCCAGACTGACCAGCGAGTCGTCCTGATTTGAGGAAAGAACCATTTCCTTTTCTTCATCGTCCAGATCAAGGGCGATATTTTCAATATCCATCGGAGTCGGCATGTATGCCGCGATAGCATCAAGAAGCAACTGAACACCTTTATTTTTATAGGCTGAACCTATAAAAACAGGAGCCATCTCCAACGCCAGGGTTCCCTTGCGTACTGCATCCTGGATCATTTCCTCGGTGGGCTCACCCTCGAGTATTGCCTCCATCAGTTCATCAGAAAACATGGAAGCGGCGTCAAGCATCTCTTCCCTTTTTTCTTCTGCTTCATCACGCAAATTATCCGGAATTTCTTCTTCACGGATATCCTCACCATTGTCACCGTCAAAATAGGTCGCCTTCATCTTGACAAGATCAACAATACCTTCCATATCTCCTTCCAGACCAATGGGAATCTGCATCATGATGGCATTGAGGCCCAATTTATCCCGGACCTGATCTTTAACTCGGTCGGGGTTGGCGCCGGTCCTGTCACATTTATTAATGAAAACAACACGGGGAACCTTATAACGGGTCATCTGGCGATTTACCGTGATACTTTGCGACTGAACCCCACCAACTGAGCAGAGGATAAGGACCGCACCATCAAGTACACGCAGGGCGCGCTCTACTTCAATCGTGAAGTCCACATGGCCGGGAGTATCAATAATATTGATATCATAGCCTTTCCAATTACAGTATGTTGCTGCGGACTGAATGGTAATACCACGTTCTTTTTCCAGTTCCATGGAATCCATGGTTGCGCCAACACCGTCTTTACCTCGTACTTCATGAATGGCGTGGATACGCTGCGTATAAAAAAGAATACGCTCTGTAAGTGTCGTCTTACCGGAATCAATATGAGCACTGATCCCAATATTTCGGACTTTTTCCAGATCTCTTTGCATTGCTATTTCCTCAAACAAATAAATATTTTTACAACTGTCCTTAATTGGCCCTCGGTAATGCTAAGCAGGACCAAAAGAATCATTAAATAGTTTCTCAATGGCCTGTTTCCCTTCGTCGGTCAAATTACGTGTTCCTGAACCAACAAAAGTCTCATGCTCTATCTTGGGAGCATCCTCTTTCCAGCTACCGTCTTTCCAGCTAAACCACTTGCTCTTTTCCTGGTCGAACACACTCACAGGGCGATTAAACAACCTTGCTAACTCAACTGCCCAGCCAGTACCGCCCTTCACAGTATTGTCTTCTAAAATGGTACCAACAGCAAACACCTGGTGCCCTTTGTTGACCATATGGAAAATGACTTGCAGTACCTTTCTGATTTTTGTTTTTCCATAATAGGTCCTGTGCATCATTTTGGAGGCAAGCTCCATACTGATATCACCTCTGACAAGTTCCTCTTCCGACAGAACCTGTGCATTTTTCTCACGGGCGATAGCATGACCCTCAAAAGTAAAATTCACTTCAGAGACACCCCATTTTTCAGCGGCTTCACCAAAAGCACTTTCCGCACCTTTTAAGCCACCGCTATACAATGTACATTGTTTTGCTTCCAGCATAACATCCTCTCACTTAATACGACATGCAGCCTTCTGCATGTCTCACGTTAAGGCTTCACAACATGTACAGAATACTATCGCCATTTCACTGCTGCATAGCCTGATTTATTTTTTACCAATCCAGGTGGAAACGAAATAGAAAAGGGACTGCGCGCTATACACAGCCCCTTAGTCAATCTAACTTACCGAGACCAGGAATCACACCGGGGACACACGGTTAAAATAGACGATACCAATTGAAGCACCGGCAACAAAAGACGTCTATATATTACTGAAACTAGTCAAAATCCAAAAAATAATCCCTCTTTATACACCAAAAATATCATTTTGCACTATTTTTTTATTAAAGCAGTTAATTTAATACGAACCCACCAAAAACCGCTCCAACTAT
>JAUWDC010000303.1 GCA_030608985.1 Desulfobia sp.
CCTGAGAACCCTCTTATCTGGAATAAAACAAGCAAAGTTGTCTTTGATCATAAGGTTCATACAATGGAAGCGGAAATTGAGTGCTCCACCTGTCATGATGATCTGTTTTCCATGGAGAGTGGAACCGATATGGACAGCAATAAAGTGACTATGAAAGCCATGGCAGAAGGTCAATTCTGTGGGGCATGTCATGATGGAGACACCGCATTCGGTACAGACACCAATTGTCAGGCATGTCATGTCTTGCCCGAGGCTGAGATTGTCTGGGATGCGCCCACCAAAGCAAAATTTAGTCACACTGCTCATGTCGAAGAATTTGAAATTGAATGTATCACCTGTCATAGTGAAGTATTTTCAATGAAAAAGGGCACTGCAATGGGCAAACATGATTTCACCATGGCCACCTTAAAAAAAGGAAAATACTGCGGCATCTGTCATGACGGTGATACTGCCTTTGACCTTGTCTCCCAATGTGAATCTTGTCATTTTCCTCCCACCGAAAAAATTATTTTCACCCAGCCTGTAAAGGCGGTTGTCTTTGATCACAATGTCCATCTGAAAAAAGGAAAGCTGGGCTGCAACTCTTGCCATAAAGATGTTTTTGTCATGAAAAAAGGCACTATAGAAGGTGAGGAACTGATACAGTCTGAAAATCCTGCAGAAAAAAGGAAATATCTCGAAAAACTCCATAACAAATACTGTGGCACCTGCCATGATTCTTCACAGGCTTTTGGTTATCTTACCCGATGTACTGTCTGCCATGTCGGTGTGAAAGGCTTAGAGCAAAGGACTGGCGGAGACAAAAAAGAAGATGCACATGGAAAGAGCAATCACTGATGTCCTTAAGTCATTAGGGAATTTGTGTAGCAATCAAGTCTATTATATTTTGTAAATATATATTCAAGAGGAGAAAAGATGACTGGAAGGATGGTTGACATTTCAAAAAGGTGGGGATTTCATGGCGTTGCAGCCTTGAAAGATGCAAGCCCCGGATACAAAATGCTAATGGGCTTTTTTGCCCTTCTTGCCCTTGCAGGAGCCGCTGTCGGCCTCCATGGATTATTCGTAGGGTATCATCACGTCTATGGCGTCACCAGACAAATTTCCTGGGGATTACTTATTTCTGCATACATTTTCTGTGTTGTTACATCAACAGGTCTTTGCATTATTTCATCCATAGGTCATGTTTTTGGTGGGGAAGCATTTATGCCCATTGCCAAACGGGCTGTCTACATGTCTATCATGTTTATGTTTGGAGGTTTCTGTATCATTTTCTTTGATATTGAGAACCCTTTCAGGATGGCAATCTGGAACGTCTTTTCACCCAACTTTGCTTCCAATATGTGGTGGATGGGAACGCTCTATGGCATGTATCTGGTCTTCATGGTTATTGAGTATTATTTTCTGCTCGAACAAAACCATACCCTGTCAAGATTGATGGGTTTCTTTGGTTTAGTTGTAGGTATTGCCGCCCATAGTAACCTTGGGGCTGTATTTGGAATGCTGCACGGGCGTCCATTCTGGTATGGTCCTTACCTGCCCATTTACTTTATTTTCTCTGCGGCCATGTCTGGTGGTTGTGCCATTCTCTTCTTCACTACTCTTGGCTGGAAAATTAACCCTGAAATTATGAATCAGCGTATGGAACGATCTGTAAAAGCTGTAACTCAGATCACCATTTTCCTCATATCTGTAATAATATTTTTCACTATCTGGAAAATAATTACAGGAATGGTCTCCGAGGGCAAGCATCTGGTTATCATGTCCTTTATAGCCGGTGATTATTCCATCAATTTTTGGGTTTTTGAAGTTTTCCTTGGCATGTTTCTACCCCTGTATCTGCTAATCCGTTCAAGGGGAAATAATTTTAATCTTATCCTGTGGGCAACAGGTCTCATGATGGTCGGTATCTTCTTCATGCGCTATGACATTGTTATCCCCGGGCAGATGGAGTCGGTTTACCATTCACTCGGTGTTGTTGAAGAAGCAAATTTGCTCACCTACACCCCATCTTTTCATGAAATCATGGCCTCGCTCTTTGGGATTGCCGTTATTGCCCTGGCCTACTTTGTCGGTGAGAAAATGCTCAACGGTCATCAGCTTGAGAAACATGAGATTGTTCCTGAAGGTGGTTACATATGTCCTGGTTGTGGCGCCATCCACTTTATGGAAGAAGGCGAGACAGAAGAAGACGCTATGAAACGTCACCACAGGATCTGGTAATTCAACTTGAGATCTCGATATCTCACATCACCTTACTGAACGAATAGTTACAAAGGATAGAACAATGAAATTTCCTAAAATAAGCTTTGATACACTAAAAGATGAGGGTACGGAGTCAGTTACCGCTCGGGAAAGAAGAAATTTTCTCAAGCTTGGTCTTACTGTTGCTGGTGTTTACGCTGGTGGCAAAATACTGTCGTTAACCTCTGTGATCGCTACAGCCCACGCATCAGGCGGTGGTGCCGACTTTGTTAAAAAATATCACTACAACCCACACTACAGTATGGTTATTCGCCAGTCTCTCTGTATTGATTGTGAGAAATGTGTCGATGCGTGTAAGTCTACCAATAATGTCCCTGATTATGGCTACCGTACTCGTATTTTAACGAAAAAATACACAGGGAAACTGGATAAACAGGTAGAGTTTATTCCCGTACTCTGTAATCATTGTAATTCAGCTCCATGTGTACGAGCGTGCCCGACCAAAGCTACTTATAAAGATCCGGTTACAGGTATTGTCCGCATGGAAAGTAAAAAATGCATTGGCTGTAAAACCTGTATGCTCGCCTGTCCATATGATGCCAGATACTTCAGTGCTGAGCGACATGCCTTTGACAAGTGTGACTTTTGTTGGGAAGCGAGATTGTCTCAGGGTGAAAAACAGACCGGTTGTTCAGCAGCTTGCCCTACAGG
>JAUWDC010000096.1 GCA_030608985.1 Desulfobia sp.
TATTTTTTACTTTAATTACAGCATGTTATAAAAAAATAACAAAAAAAATTCAGCCACTGGACAAACGTGGCACTTCAGTTGCAATAATTAAAAAGCAAGAATGATAAACTTTGAGGGTTTAACATAATAAAAAATAATAAAAATTAAGAGAGAAACCGCTCAATAGTTATTTATTCCATAAGGGGAGCAGGGTCTGACGATCCTGCTCCCCTTTTTGTTTACTAGCACCTATTTTACCGTATTGAAAAAAGGCGCATGATTGGAAGTAAAAAAAGGAGGATCACGAGTAATGATTGATGCTACTGCAGGGTGCCTCTTAAATTCCTTATCAAGAAAACGTCTCACTTCTTTACGGTTCCACCCCTGAGGATGTTGAAAGTCGGTATACAGGCCAAGATCCCCTTCATAAAAGTTGTTCACCTCCAGGCTTGAGGACTCCGAACTATTGATTGGCATATTAAATACAGCAAGGTTGAGAAAGCTAATCTCATCATGGTGCTTTATGACAAACTCAAGTGTATGGCGTGCTTCATTAAGCGATTCAGCCGGTGTTCCAAAAAGAAGATACACATAGGTTTCAATACCTGCTTTCCTGAGAGCCCTTAAACTTTTCGACACCATTCCCAGATTGATGCCTTTCTCCATCTTATCCAACACACCCTGATCACCCGATTCCAATCCAAGTTTGAGCATGACGCACCCTGAATTACGCAAAGATTTACAAAATTCTTCATCTGCAAGGTCGTTATTCACTCTGGCAAATCCGTACCAGTTTACGCCTGGTGGATTTGTTATCATATAGTGCATCAGAGAAGGACTGATAGCGTTATCGAGAAAGTGAAGTAAGGAGGGTGAGTATTGAGATTTCAAATACTGAATTTCATGCCCTACACAATCTGAAGGCAATGACACGTATGAATTCCCCTCAGCCGTTTCAGGGCAAAAGGAGCATTTATTCCAATAACAACCATAAGATGCGGCATACGGAAGAATAAAACCAGGAGAAAGATACTCTGAAAGAGGAAAATCGCCATAACACGGCGGGAGACTCTTTCCTTCATTTTCTTTCTTCATCAAGGCCAGTAAGCTGTCTTCACCGGGACCGGCAACAAGGTGATCAACAAGTCCTGCAAAAGGATTCTCCCATGTCGGATTTCTCATCCAGGAGGTAATCAGGCCACCACCAATGACAATTGGCAACCGGGGATACATTCTTTTAACAAAGCCAACCATGGCAAATGTACAGGGAGCCTGACTCAGATAATTCAAGGAGAAACCTATCATTTCCGGCTGCCTGGACTCTATAACCGAGACAAGGCGATCTGAAAAATAGGGATAAAAAATGTTACCCTCAGGAAATGATGCCGATTTTACAAGATCATCACTTTGAATAGATGAACTATCGGGGTCCTGATAGTTAACCAGGCTCAACGACAAGCCATACTCCTGACCAACTACACCAATAATCCGATTTAACTCGGTTACCGCTTTTTTATAAGCGTCTGCATTCTTATAAATCCTGGAATTTCGAATGGCATCAAGGTTTGCTTCTCTATTTTTATAGGCACGTTTTCCCCATGTATCTTTTGGCTGTCTCGCCATCTTCAACAGGTAATGCATTCCTTCAAGATTACAATCAAGTACATCACAGGGAATATTGTGACCTCGAAGGACACCGGTCAGGCGAGCAATACCTGCTGGAGGTTCACATGGTTTTGCAACAGGTGGATAAATAAGTAACATCTGACAATAGCGTAATTTCGAAATGACTTAGAATATCAAAAGATAATATGTTATGATTGCGTCATGCGAATACGTCAAATATTAAACATTAAAAAAAACAATCATGTCTCGCGAACGCAGAAAAAATAATAGAATCAAGGTTACCTCCAACTCCTTAGCATTCATTTCAAATAATGTCACAGAATATGCTGCTGCCTTTTCAGCAGCCATTCTCGATGTAAGTGAGGGAGGTGTTGGTTTCGTCTATATCACTGACCAGCAGCATGACGATATCAGCTGCACAATGGAGCTCATTGATGACACTATGCACATAGAGAATATCCCTATCTCAATGACATACAATATCTCTTTTGACGGCTATGAGCCGTTCGGGAAAAAATGTGGGGCATCCTTTCAGCAATTAACAGATGACCAGAAAAAAAGTATACAAGAGTTTATCCAACGTCAAAATTTGCCGCAGAATGAATAAACGATAATGAAAAAAAGCGATCTTACCTTGCTTCTGTTGGCCCTTGCTCTTATACTCGCAGCGATCATTACTCTTATGCGAGGAGGCGAGAAAAGCAGGCACGGTATTGGTCAAATGAGCACAGGCACAATCCTGGCCCATGTGACACCTCCTCATCAAAACAAAACATGAATAAAATGAAAAACTTCAGGAACACCCCGCAGGTATCTTTTCCAATCGCACGTTGTAAACACTACTTTCTGTTTTGCATCATCTTAATCCTGATGGCAGGCTGCAGTAAAGACAATGAGGCTGTAGTCACAAAGGCAGAGTTAAACAAATCAGCTCCCGATTTCACTCTCGTCGACTTGCATGGCAAAACCTGGCAACTTTCCAGCCTCCGCGGCAAAGTCGTATTCATTAATTTCTGGGCAACATGGTGCCCACCATGCCTTGAAGAAATGCCATCCATGCAGGAGCTCCATGAGAATATGACCAATGCCCCTTTCCAAATGCTGGCTATCCTCAGCAATGACAAACCGGAATTTGCTCAGCTGATGGTTGATAAAAGCGGGTTGACCTTCCCCATACTGATTGATCCGGAATCAGAAACATCAACTCATTATGGACTTACCGGAGTTCCTGAAACTTTCATTGTCGATCCTCAAGGAATACTGCGGGAAAAATTTCTTGGCCCCCGGCCATGGAATTCACAAGGGGCACTGGACATGATAAAGAAATATCTGCCCCAGTCAGGCTCTACTATAAAATAATACTGTAAGAGTTCACCAGCACCTCATCTTCGTCCATTTTGGCCTGTCTCACATAGAAGGGCTATAGTTCGAAGTCCCAAACGAACAAATCTAAGGCACTGGTAACCTCCTACAGCTTCGAGTTTCACCTAAAGTTTATAGCCCCTGGTGAACTATTACATAATACTTTTTGTTTCCCGGCACATTCCCAGGACAGCCTGAAGGTTTGCTTCCATTCCCGATCGATGCGAGCCCTGCCAATAAACCTGACAGCATGTGTTACATTGATGAAAAACAGTGTAATATTTTCTCGTTAAAGGCTCCAAAAGATGGTCTACCTTTTCTTTTTCCACCCTCAGCAATTGTCCGTTACACCTGAGACAACGCCTATAAGGCTGAATGAGTCTCTCCAACTGAAATAACTGTACAACATCGACAATTTGCTCAATGGGATCATTTACCCTGACAAGATGGCCCCATATTACCTTTTTTCGCTTTAAGAGATTGCAATCCTTACTCAACAGTATACGCTGAGTCTTAGATGCCATCTCGGCCAATTCATCATCTTCGAAATTATTTTCGTAAACAGTATCAAAACCGAAAATCCTTAGCCATCGTGCAAGTTTTCCAACATTGACGTCACACATAAACTTAAAACCATGGGGTAATGCGGGACGAATCCGAGAGGGGGAGAAAAAATCAGTCTGGCTGGAAACAGGATACACCTTGATCCTGTCTGCCGGCATTACAATATAGGAAAAATCAACCTTATTGGCATTATTAACAATTATACGATCAATTTCTGTGTGTGGAACTCCTAGTGATTCTATGAGATCTTTAATTGATGTTTTTCGCTCAAGCTCATAAAGCAGATCCGATTGCCCTCTGAATGTCCTTGAAAGCAGTTGCGGTAGATAGCCGTGAAATGAGAGCTCAACAGAAGAACTATCTATTTCAGATGCATTTTTCTTGAGAGACATAGGATGAAGTCGTAAAAACTATAAATTAACCACAGAGCACACAGAGACCACAGAGAAATTTTTTTCATTACAAGCAGTTGCCTCTGTGATCTCTGTGTGCTCTGTGGTGAGAAAAAGACTTTTTACAGGTTAATCATAGAACATATCACTATTATGAATGTTTTCTTAAGGTATCAAGAATGACCTGCATGTCTGGCCACAGGTTTGAGGAGAACAGCATCCTTTCACCTGTTCTGGGGTGATCGAGAGAAAGCGTTGAGGAGTGAAGACATTGCCTGTCAATCTTGAGCAGACCACTATTCTTTTTACCGTACAGTTGGTCTCCGGCGACTGGGCAGCCCATGGAAGCCATATGGACACGAATCTGATGTGTCCTTCCTGTTTCCAGACGAAGTTTCACAAAAGAATAGGAACCAAAAACTTCTTTAACTTCCCAAAGAGTGACGGCATGCTTCCCGCCATTCTCCAACACAGCCATTTTTTTCCTCTTCACAGGGTGCCGGCCAATGGCTGACTCTATTTTTCCAGAGGTGACTCGAGGGACACCTGCAAGGATAGCATGGTATATTTTTTCAACAGATCTGCTCTGGAACTGTTGCGCCAGTCGATGATGAGATAGATCATTTTTTGCTGCAACCATGACCCCGGACGTATCCTTATCGAGCCGGTGGACTATCCCTGGCCGCAGTTCCCCGCTAATACCAGACAGGTTACAACAATGATAAAGCAATGCATTGACCAGGGTACCTGAATCATGACCATTAGCAGGATGAACGACAAGTCCAGGTGGCTTGGATACGGCAATTAAATCATCATCTTCATAGAGAATATCAAGAGAAATACTCTCAGGTAAGAGAGAAACTGCTTGAGGGGGAGGAATTGTGATGATTACCGTATCATCACATTGGAGTTGATAGCCGCTTTTTTTTTCCTGATCGTTGACCAGAATATTCCCAGCGCGAATGAGTTTCTGAATTCTGGAGCGAGTAAGAGATAAAAATTCGTCCAGATCAGCTACAAAAAGATCAAGCCGCTTACCTTTTTGATGGGGAGTGATGCGAAAAAGATACTTTTCCTCAGGCAAAAACTTTATCAATATCCTCTTCTACCTGTTCTTTTTTAATATGATTTGCAATCGCAATCTCGGTCATCAGAAGACTCTTGGCAGTATCCATCATCTTTCTTTCACCAAAGGAGAGTTCCTTATCTTCCTTTAATAAATAAAGATCACGTAATACCCCTGCTATTTCATATAAAGAACCTGTTTTTATCTTTTCCATGTATTTGCGATAACGCTGATTCCAAGGACGTGCCTCAATTTCAGTGCCTTTTTCTTTCAATATATCGAATACCCTGCTCACTTCGTCAGAGGCGATAATCTCTCGAAGCCCTACACTGTCGGAACTTACTGTCGGAACCATGACAGTCATATTTGAATCCAGTATATGCATCACATAAAAGGCCTGCTCTAGATCCCCAATTTTTTTGGTTTCAATATTTGTTATTTCGCCTACGCCATGGGCTGGATAGACAGCCATGTCACCTTTATTAAACAATTTACGCCCCCTGTTGGTCTTAACTGGTAAAAACTATTTCAATTTATACCATGTGGTAAGAGCCTATTTTTAATTTTTATCTTTTTTGCACGGAACGCATAGTAACATATTTTTAATATTATTTAAACCTAATCAATTTAGTGCCTTATCAGTAATTTTCGTGTTATTTATGGCAAGAAATTAAAAAACTGATATATTTTCAAATAGTTACGGTCTGCGTTTAAGGCACTTATACCCCT
>JAUWDC010000194.1 GCA_030608985.1 Desulfobia sp.
GAACGCTCTTTTTTTCCATTTGTTACGTCCTTAATGATCTTTCCCCAATTGAGTGGCGGGAAACACAATTATTCAAACATTTTTTTGAATTCTGTAAACTCCTTACGAAGTTCGTTCAGCTCTTCTCTCAATAAAATAACATCATTTCCCAGGTTTTCAATACGGGTATTTTCTGGCGTGCTCTGTGACTGGTTTACTTCGGAGTGAATCCGATAGTCTTGTGTAGTTTCTGGTTCGCCTGAAAGTAAATGGGCATAACGGGCTTCTTTTCGACCAGGCATTTTAGGAAGTTGAGTAACCATTTCCATCTCAGCAAGGTCCTCAAGTGTTTCCTTGACTTCGTCCATATCCTCGAACCTGTAGAGGCGTTCAGATCTCCCTCTGAGTTCACCTATGGTTTGAGGACCACGGAGAAACAGGAGGCATAAAAGAGCCGCTTCTTTATCAATCAGGTTTTTACTCTTCACGAAGTTTTGGTTGTATTTTGTTACCCGACTGGCATCACTTCGCCATGCAAATTTCTTCTCTGTCAGACTATCGATCGCCTGGATAACAGTTGTTTCATCATAAGAAACAACCGGATCTCTGTTTGATTTCTGATTACAGGCATTGGTAAGAGCATTCAGGGAAAGTGGGTAATACTCTGGAGTGGCCTTTTCCTTTTCTATCAGACTGCCAAGTATCCTTATCTCTATTTCATTCAAAATATCGTCCATGATGCTATCCTTATCAGCAGATGTTTGTGGCTGCTATAATTTGTATGAGTAATATGTATTGGCCTAGCCCAGATAAACTGGAAAAGAAATTAAGGTTTTAGGGATAAGTGTCTTAACAGTAGATGCAAGTTATTTATTTTAATAGTATTTTTGAATTTTTTGCCATAAATAACACGAGAATAACTGATAAGACACTAAGAACTATATCGTCTATTGATCGGCTCCTGCAGTTCTTCGAGTGATTTTAACATAGGAACTGAGCTGGGTCTCAAGAGCATCCATGATATGTCATTAAAAATTGTATAAATTGGTCGAAAATCTTCAAGAAGCTCCTGGTTGGATAATTGGGGGGTCTTTCTCAATTTTCTAACCTTGTTAAATATCGTCTTAAGTGTTCTTTCTCCGTTTAGATATCTGAAAATATCACCGGTAAATTTTCCTGGCTGAAACTGCATGGAAATATCATCAGGGCTTTTGATCGTAATCTTCCGGCCATTATTATGGGCGATTGTATCCGCGAGATTGTGCGGAGGATTTCTGAGAAAGAAAGGCACATTGTCAAGATCGTCAACCTGTGCTTTTGTGCCAGTATTTTTTGACAGGTAAAAACTATGACGCTGAATAAGCCCAGACATAAGTTCGCCTATGGCGTGCTGTTTAGGCAAGGGTAAATGAGCAATTTCTTTCAGTAGCCCTGGGTGACCAATAAATGTTTTGGGATCATATCCTATTTTGCTTTCAAACTTGGGCCCGATAAATTCAACCAGGTGAAACCCGCAGCTTTCGATCCAGTCGTAAAGTTCCATCACATCAAATCCGTGATCTTGAGAATGCAGAAACAGATCGTACAAGCCAATGTCGCCGTATTCATCTATCTCGCTTTTCCATTCCTGCTCACAGCGTTTATAGAGGTTAGAAGGCGGGAGGCAATTGAGAACTATCTTGGTGTTTTCTACTTGTTTCTGCATGTCGGGTTCATCTTCGTGTATCAACCGCATCAAACTCTGCATTTGATATATTGGTGCCCGAGCGTGTTTCCCGTATACCATGATTCCTAAAGATCCATTTTCAGCAAGAACTGACCCTAACGCGCGCAGTCCGGCATGATAGTCCTCCAGGTGGTGGAGCACACCAACACAGTTGATATAATCAAAAGTGCCAAGATCCAGATCAGGCAGGTTGAGAATAGAGTTATGAATCCATGTAATATTTTTTAATCCACGAATAGCCGCTCTTTTTTGAGCAATATCCATACTTTGTCTGCTGATGTCAAGGTAGACTATTTCAGCGTTTTTTTTATGCCGGAGCTGTTCGGCAAGGAAAATAGCGGCACTTCCTGTTCCTCCGCCGGCAACAAGAGCCCGAAAGTTGTTGAAGGTTTGTTTCCCCTGGTAACAGAAGTGATTTATTTTTTCAAGAAAGGCATCCAGGGTAAAGATTAAACGAGTTTTTTCATCTTCAGGATCACGGTAGGGGTAAGGATAGTTTTCATACTGGTTTCTTACTTCCTGTATATATTCCATGGAAAAATCGTCCTTATTGCTGTCATGGTTTTCAAGTAATGATTAGAATATAATTGTTAAGCATATTTTAAGATACAAACTAATGTGGTTGAATGCCTAAAAATTGTGGTTGAATGCCTAAAAATATTTTCTAATAATTGGGCTTTTCACCCTGGCAGGTGTAATTTCTTTTCTAAGAATAGATAGAAGCATTACAAAAGTTATTTTATAGGAACAAAATAACTATATGTAATATCTAAGTGTTAATGCCTCTTTTTTAGTCTTGTTGAGAAAACAGTAAAACTGGAACGGTACTTGCAATATCAATAAGCAGAGCAGCACTGTCGAACATCATACGAAATAAAGGGCACATTTCAAGGAGGCTACAGACTCTCATGTATCGAAAAATTTTGAATCTTATAGTGCCATTTTTATTTTTATACTCTCTTACGGGTTGTTCAACATTTAACAATACACAGAGCCTGAATAATTCACAGATCGGTGAAGGCGTTGATTCCTACAAAACTTCTTTCCAGGGAAGAAAAGTTGAGCTTCCAGTAAGGGTAGCGATTTTGCCTTTTGAGAACCTGACAAATAATGATAAAGCTGGCTGTCTTGTTCGAAATAGTTTTTACAGTCAATTTGCATCGAAAAGATATAGGGACATTGAGCTGTTTGAAATTGATGAAATTCTAGATGACAATGGCCTATATGAAGACAATAAATATAACTCTTCAGAAGTTTCAACACTTGGCCGGTTGTTAAATGCTGATGGCATAGTATATGGCAAAATTACCGGTTATAATAAACTGTATCTGGGGTTATATTCTCAGGTCTATGTAGAGCTTGAAGTGAAGTTAGTCGAAGCTTCTACCGGCAAGGTCCTTTGGGAAGTGAAACATCGGACCGCCCACCATGAAGGTGAAGTGCCACTTGAGTTGATCGGCGTGATTTCTGCCATTTTTCGAACAACAAAAAATATCAGTAATGCTGAGTTGGTCAGTGCAACAGATGACCTATGTCGTACAATAGTTACTGCCTTACCGGAACCCGAATTGAAGAAGGTTTATGCGAGGCGTAGTCAAGTACCATCAAGTTTGTAAAATTTGTAACTGTTCAGTTTCAGTGCGGTGGTCTTGCCAATTTTGTAACCCCACCTGAATAGTTACTAAAATTTTTCCTATAAAAAAGACATAATCCCCAGAGTCCCATCCGTTTGGTAGTTTATTCCGCTTTAATCAGTTTTTCCCTATTACCCCTTTCTTCTTTTTGATACAGTCCCACCAAGCCCTTTCTGTTTGCCAAATACTGCAAGATTTCGTATACAATTCTTACATCTGCTGTGTGTAAACTAAGTCTTTAATTTGCGTATTATGAAGAAAAAGAATGAACATCAGGTAATTGACACTCAATTTTTGAAAACAGTATCAGAACAGCCTGGCGTCTACCTTATGATAAGTAGGCAGGACAAAGTGCTTTATGTCGGCAAAGCCAGGAATATCAGGAAGAGACTTGCGTCATATGGTCGCTGGGGTGGGGCAGATCATTCAAAAACATCTGTACTGCTGAAACAAGTTGCTCATATAGAAACCATCATAACCAGAACAGAAAAAGAGGCCCTCATCCTTGAGGCCACTTTAATAAAAAAGCACCGTCCCAAATATAACGTAATTCTGCGTGATGATAAAAATTATCCTTATATCAAGATAACAGTCGAAGAAGAATGGCCCCGTCTTTTGATGACAAGGCGGAAAATAAATGATGGGTCACGATATTTTGGGCCGTACTCTTCGTCATCTGCAATGTGGAACACCATTAAATTCTTGAATTCTTTGTTTCCGCTCAG
>JAUWDC010000072.1 GCA_030608985.1 Desulfobia sp.
ACGGATTAACAGCTTTTTTCCTTTAATATCAATATCTCTAATATTCTTCACAGCCGGACGCCTCTTTTCAGGTTTTGGGTTTCACACTTCACAATTCGTAATTCGTAATTCGTAATTCACCTCACACCATCTGCTCGGCAATGGAAACAATACGGTCAGCAAGCAGATTGGTGTAGCTACCCAATTCATTGTCATACCACCCGTAGATAACAGCCTGGGTAACCGGTACCTGAACAATTTCGTCGCTGCAACCCGTCAGTTTACTGAGATCTACACGAATGGCTGCAGTTCGTGTATGAGTTTCCGTTCCTTCTATGGTCGCCGCTGCAAAAGGCATCCCAATAATATCTGAAGAAACATTCTGCTCAGTAGTGTATTCCAGGTATGGGGAGTTAGCTGCAAAATCAGCATAAATTGAATTAATTTTTTCCCTTTTTATGGGATCAGCAAAATCATCCTGGATATTCACAACAAGAATAATCAAAGAACCGGTTGAGGTGGGGATACGGACAGACTCAGCCATAAAACCAATCTCTTTCATTTCCGGGATAACAAGAACGAGGGCCTTGGCTGCACCAGTGGTTGTCAGGATGATGTTATTTAAAATACTCCTGTTCTTACGCAGATCCTTAGCTCCTGATTTAGGCATGGCATCCAGAACTTTCTGACTGCCTGTAGCCGCATGGACTGTTACCATGGAAGCGCTCAGAAAGTTTTCAGCACCAATCTGATCAAGAAGAGGTTTCATCATATAAGATAAACAGGTCGTGGTGCAGGAGGCGGCAGAAATAAGGCAGTGTTGCGACGGGATGTAATCCTCATCATTGATACCCATCACTGTTGTCACAGCATCGTCGGGCATATTGAGGCCCTGCGCCTTGATTTTGAAAGGAGCTGACAAAATAACCTTTTCGGCTCCGGCAGCCAGATGGCCCCGGAAAGATCCCCACTTATCATCAGCCGGCGCAGTGGGGTCGGTAAAAGCTCCAGTTGTATCAACAACCAGACGGGCATCATTCTCCTTCCAGGCAATATCCTTCGGATTCCTGGCAGAACGAAGAATTTTCACAGGAACACCATTCACCGTCAAGGTGCCGTCGGCTTCATTCAAATTCTCAATGACACGACCGCCTTTGTAACCATACAGATAATTACCCAGGCGCCCGTAGGAGGAATCTCGCTCTATAGTCGCCGCCAGATCTTCCAGGTTTCGCCCTATTTCGCGCCCGGTATTAACGACTATTTCCGAAAAATACTTCCTGCCAACATGATGCCATAATGACAGTTTGCCAATTCGCCCCAGACCATTTATACCTAACTTCATTTTGACTCCTTACGACGAGGTTATCCCTACAGAAGGGTATAATACTATACTTTGACACTGCAAACTCATACTGAGGAATATAAAAAAGGGCGAAGGAGGAAGCAAGGAAATTAATTGAAAACCCTGGCCTTTTTATCAATAGGAGTTAATTGTGGGATATCTTTCTGAATTGTTGAATCCAATTCATTAAATTTTCTGGCACTGACAAGCACCCTGCTTTCTAAAGACCCTACAGCCCGGTTATATGAATCCACGGCATGATCGAGCTGTTTGCGGAGATCAGAGAAGTGACCTGTAAAACTGAGCAACCGTCCATGAAATTCTCGACCAAGCTTTCCTATTTTTTCTGCATGTTCTGCGATCTGCTCCTGGCTCCACCCATATGAGACAGCACGAAGCAAGGCAATCAGAGTTGTCGGGGTCGCAAGGATAACACGTTGGGAAACACCATATTCAATGAGTTCCGGGTCCTGATTCAAGGCGGCACTGAAAAAATTCTCCCCAGGAACAAACATGACAACAAACTCAGGTGACGATTGAAACTGTTCCCAATATGATTTACTTCCCAATTGCATTAAATGGGTTTTCACCTGCCTGGCATGATCCTCCATCCTGGCCTGTCGTATGGAGTCTTCAGTAGCATCCTGCGCTTCAAGATAGGCCTGAAGAGCAACTTTCGAATCAACAATAATCGTCTTGCCATTAGGCAGATTGATGAGCATATCCGGACGCAGACGGCCTTTTTCACTCTCTACAGACTTTTGCTCAACAAAATCACAGTGTGCCAGCATACCGGCCATTTCGACAACACGGCGAAGCTGCATTTCTCCCCACCTTCCTCGCACAGCCGGGGTCCGAAGTGCTTTCACAAGATTTGCTGTTTCACCCTGTAGCCGTGTCTGGCTCACCGCCATCAATTTAACCTGCTCAGACAACCCGGCGTACGCCTCAACTCTTTCCTTTTCAATTAAATGCATATGGGCGTTCACTTTTTCAAGAGAATCATGCAGGGGCTTCACCAAATTATGAATAGCTTCTTTTCGGGAGGAAAGATCACCCTTTGCCTGTTCCTGAAACTTTCCCAGAGTTTCCTTGGCAAGATTCAAAAATGATTTGCTGTTATCGAGAAAGATATCTGTTGAAATTGCCTTAAATGATTGGGACAACTCCTTCCTTGCGTCCTTTAGTAAGGAACACTGTGCCTCATTCTTTTTCCTTTCCTCCTCTATTCGTACTGTCAGCTCAACTTTCTGAACAGCCATGTCCTGCAGCTCTTTTCGGACATTTTCGATTTCATGTTTTTTCTCCCAGAGGTCCGATTCAAGCCCTGCAACCCTTTCCTCCTTGGCGTTGAGTCTTTCTGCTAAAACAGCCTGATCAGCTATCGTTGTCCTGGTTTTCTCATGGAGCCGAAACAGCTTTGTCTTAAAATAAAAAAATGCTATAAGTATGCCTAATACAACCCCAGCGGCGAGAAAATAATAGTTAAATTCGATGGTTGGTTGAATAGCCATACAGTGCTCAACTTTCCTATATAAAAATTAAAAGCTTGACTAATTAGGAATAATTACTAAATTAAAACATCTAGATTAGACAACAATACTATTATTTTTATAAAATTTCTAACATTGAGGAGTAAATCATGCTGAAAGATGGAGAAAAAGGAGCAATCCTTCAAAGAGACAAAGAAAGCTACGCCATTGTACCCCATTTCCCCCTGGGGCTGATCACCCCTGACAACCTGCGGAAACTGGCGGATGTTGCTGAAAAATATGAAATTCCCGTCATGAAAATTACCAGCGCATCTCGAATTGCCATGGTCGGGTTTAAAGAGGATCAGATTGATGATGCCTGGCAAGATCTTGGGATCACCCCTGGTGCCGCCATAGGATTGTGCATTCGCAGCATTCAAGCATGCCCCGGAACGACACTCTGCCGCCTTGGAAAACAAGACTCCCTCGCTCTTGGCAAAGAGATCGATAACCGGTATCACGCCTACAAGCTGCCAAACAAGTTAAAAATAGGTATTTCCGGCTGCTTAAATAATTGCGCGGAAACACCGGTTAAAGATATAGGTTTTGTTGGAAAAACAAAGGGCTGGACAATTGTGGTTGGTGGTAATGCCGCCTCACGCCCTCAGCTTTCCCAGGAATTGATCAGCGACTTATCAGATAAAGAGGCACTTGACGTTGCTGACAACATCGTTAAATACTTTGAAAAAGAAGCGAAAAAAAGTGAGCGAATGGGGCGGTTTATTGACCGGATAGGTTTTGACACTTTCAAAGAAGCCGTTCTTCCATAATATTTTCAAGTCATATTTTCAAGTTGACAATTCACGGCGATTAAGTATATTAATATGTTTTTCTTACAGAGAAAGGGCCTATAGCTCAGTTGGCTAGAGCCACCGGCTCATAACCGGTCGGTCCCTGGTTCGAGTCCAGGTAGGCCCACCATAAAAAATCAGGGTAGCGTGGCAGGATCCGTGAAAAAACACATAATAAGCAAAAAAAAATTCCGGTGGCAACATACCCCGACTGGACAGTAAATAAATAAAAAAGGTGCAGACTCTCCAAGACTGCACCTTTTTTTTATTGTATTTAACCAGCAGCACCCATCATGAAAACAACATACTCACAGAAATCAGCATTGTGTCTCCTGTGACAGAAACTATATATGGGTAGCATGGACCTTTAAGAGGTGATCCCGGAAAAATGGCACACTCATTGAAACTCAAGGAGTTTCTTATATTCTTAGACACTATTGCCCCTCTCGATACAGCAGAAAAATGGGATAATGTCGGTCTGATGATTGGAAATCCGGCGCAGCATATTACCGGAGTGCTCATCGCGATTGACCCCACACTGGAATTGGTGGAAGAAGCCATAGACCTAGGTACCAATACCATTATCACCCATCACCCTCTTTTTTTCCATCCGCTGCAATCCATCCGCACTGACACCCCGCTCGGCCATCTTCTCAAAAAAGCTCTTTCTAATGACATTGCCATAATAAGCTGCCACACCAATCTTGATGTTGCCTTGGGAGGTGTAAGTGATGCCCTTGCCGACGCTCTGAATTTGAAAGATCTTGTTCCCTTGACCAGCACAGACCAAGAGCCTTCTCAAGGTTTCGGCAGAGTTGGCTTTCTTTCTCCGCCGATGGACGGGGATGCCTTTCTCAAGCATGTTACGGATACGCTTCACATTCCTGCACTGCCTATTGCCGGGAAACTTCCAGTCAAAGTATCTCGGGTTGCCGTTTGCGGAGGAAGTGGTTCAGATTTTGCTGAAAAAGCAGCTCAGGCCGGTGCCCAAATATATATATCGGGAGAAATCAAACATAGTATTGCCAGATGGGCTGAGGAAAACAAGTTCTGCATTATTGACGCAGGCCATTATGCAACAGAAAACATTATTGTATCAAAACTTGTTAACACCATAAGCTCCTTTGTTTCCGAGGAAAATAGCAGGATTCCTGTCGTGGCCTCCCAAAAACAAAGAAGCCCCCTGTCATATTTTATTAATAAGCCATCAGGATCCGCTTAAAAAAATAAAACATATTGTAGTTTTTCATATCACACGAACCAGAGAAAGGAGCACACATTGAAAACAGAGTTAACCCATCTAATTTCACTACAATCAATTGATTTGAACATCAAAAAGATGGATGATGAATTAAATGTCGGAAATCAAGATATAGAAAAACGAGAAGCTGAAATTTCCTCCAAAAAAGATGAGATTACGTCATGCACTAATCGCATTGAGGAGAATGGAGCACGTCGCCGCGAACTTGATGCTGAGCTTGAAGATGGAGCTGTAAAGATCAAGGATCGTCAAACAAAACTAATGAAAGTCCAGACCAACCGCGAATACCAGTCTCTTCTGAAGGAAATTGAGGATAGCAAAAAATCCACCAAGGACAAAGAAGAAGAAATCATATACCTTATGGAACAAGAAGAGAACCTTCAGAAAAAAATCGATGAATTGACCAATCTTGCCCAGGCTGAAGAGGGGCTACTTGCAGAGGAACAGGAGAAGATTACGAAACTGACTGCTGCCATTTTGTCCAAAAAGAAAAAAATTGAAAAATCCCGTAATACCCAGGCAAAAAAAATACCCGTCCCCCTGAAAAATCGTTACGAACAACTCCGTGACAAAAGAAACGGTATAGCAATTGTTGGAGTAACAAATGCGGTCTGCCAGGGATGTTTCATGAATATACCCGCTCAGCAATATAACGAGGTTCTCCGTGGAGAGGATCTGATCTCCTGTCCTACCTGCCAGAGAATGATGTATTTTCAGGCTGAAGCAGAATCAGAAAAATAACCTCTATTACAATAGTTGCCATCATGTCCAGTACGAGTGATAAAATTAAATCAAAAAGAGCTGAAATCCTTGATGGACTAAGTTCTCTTTCCGATCAGACCCTCGAGAAGGCCTTCCCATACTACTCCCCAGCTTTTATCAGAGAGACTCTTACCGAGGCTGCCAAGCTCTTCCGGGACTCTGTACAACAGCAGGCCGATCCACTCCAGGAACAGGACGATATCGACAATAGTGCTGTTTCAGGTTCAACCCTGTATCTCTATACAGATGGAGCATCCAGAGGAAATCCTGGACAGGGCGGTGCCGGTGTCGTCATCACTGACAGTATGGGGAGTGAAGTATTCAGTAAGGGGTTTTACCTTGGTCATTGCACAAACAATGAAGCCGAATACAAAGCCCTGATTATTGGTCTGGCAGAGGCTTCCGGCAGCGGGTGTGACAACATTATCATTTTTTTGGATTCTCAGCTTATCGTCCGGCAGATAAACGGTGAATACCAGGTAAAAAATAAAAATCTTATCCCTCTTTTCGGGCAGGTAATGGACCTGCTGGCCTTTTTCCGAAAATACAGAGTTGAGTATATACCCCGCTCAGAAAATACTCAAGCTGACCAATTGGCCAATGAGGGTATAGATAACAGAGATAAATGATTAATTTTCCAGATTCGACGTAATTATTTGAAATATTGTTCTTTTTTACATGTTGCATGTTTCTGAATTAGGTTTAAGGTTTAGGGTGTAAGGTATAAGTAAAATATTACGTAATTTCGACTTAAGGGCCTTTCTTAAACCTTATACCTATCGCAAAATTTGATATTTTTCATAATACATAATATATCAATATGTAATT
>JAUWDC010000252.1 GCA_030608985.1 Desulfobia sp.
GTTAATATCACGTAATTGAGTAATAAAGGAGTAAGGAATGGTAAAATATTTTGAAGGACATTTACAGGCTGAAGGAAAAAAATTCGGCATCATTGTTGCTCGATTTAATTCGTTTATCGCAGAGAAATTGCTTGATGGTGCAATAGATACGCTTCTTCGCTCCGGAGCCTCTGATGATGATATTGATGTTGCACGAGTGCCCGGGGCATATGAAATTCCTCTTGTTGCTCTGAAAATGGCAAAGACAGGTCGCTATGATGCAGTCATATGCCTTGGTGTCATTATACGGGGAGCCACTCCACATTTTGATTTTGTTGCTAATGAAGCAGCGAAAGGAATAGCCCAGGCTGGGATGGATACAGGTGTGCCTATTATTTTTGGTGTATTGACAACAGAGACGATTGAGCAGGCCATTGAACGTGCAGGCTCAAAGGCCGGCAATAAAGGCTCTGAATGCGCCTCAGCTGCTGTGGAAATGATTAACCTTCTTGGCCAGTTTTAATGAGTCTTCGGCGAAAATCAAGGGAGCTTGCCCTGCAATGTCTCTACCAGATGGATCAGAGCGGCAACAGGGAATGTACCATTGAGGATATGAACGTTAATTTTGACGTAAACGCCAAGGCTGTTTCGTATGCCCAGGAGCTCATCTCAGGCATCCAGCATCATCTAGGTGAGGTTGATGATGTTATAGAGAAACATGCCAAAAACTGGCGCTTGAGCAGAATGGCTGTTATTGACAGGAATCTTTTGCGCATAGCAACGTACGAATTTCTTTACAAAAGTGATATCCCTGGTTCTGTCATCATCGATGAGGCAATAGAGATAGCAAAACGCTATAGCACGGATGATGCTGCCTCATTTATCAATGGGATTTTAGATCCAATTTGTCGGGTGACGGAAAATAAAAGACAGAATAATGTAGAAGGCGTTACAGGTTAAAGCTCAGGTATGGTAGCATCCCGGAAAAAGAAGAATGACGGGCCTTCTCTTCGCCAGGAGGTAGCAGGGGTTATTGCTATAGTTTTTGCCCTCTTTCTTTTTCTCTGTCTTTTTAGTTTTACTGTGCCTGTTTCCCATGAGAATGCCGGTTCTGTTGCAAACTGGGGCGGGCCTGTTGGGTACCTCCTCGCTTCTTTTTTTATGAGTTTTCTTGGGGTAAGCTCTCTCTGGGTCCCAGCTCTTCTTATTGTTTTTGGAGTGTTGTCGTTTTCTTCCTCTCTCTCTACTACTAGAATTCCTTCTGTAGTCGCTGGTGCAACTGGACTTCTGGTTGCCAGTTCCTCTCTTTTATCATCCGTTGGAAATACGGTAGTTACTTTTTTTGGGAATACCTATCCCCTTGGCGGCAAAATGGGTGATTTAATTTTCAGAAATGCCTCAGCCTATCTTGGGACCCCGGGGGCAATATTGATATTTTTTGCTCTTTTTCTGCTCTCGGCAATGGCTTCTCTCCGTTTCTCTCCTTATTTTTGGAGCCGACAATGTGTGGAGACGTATAAAGATGTAAACAAAAAAATCAAGCAGCAGAGAAAAAACACGAAAAATAGAAAGAAAGAAAAGGTGAAGTCTCTGCCT
Source organism: Desulfobia sp. (assembly GCA_030608985.1). GTDB lineage: Bacteria > Desulfobacterota > Desulfobulbia > Desulfobulbales > SURF-16 > Desulfobia. The sequence continues at coordinate 1,576 of JAUWDC010000252.1, forward strand.
GAAGATCCGCCGGAGCAGCCACTGGCACTGCCCAGAGTAAATGAGCCTATTCATCTCAAACCTGAAGATCAAGCTAAGGAGTTCCAACCGCTTCCCGTTTCTTCCGGTGATTATATGCTTCCCAGCACTACCCTTCTTGATAAACCGGAGGGGAGAGAAATCCAAATAGACAAAGATCATTATCTTGAGATAAGTCGACTTTTAGAATCCACGCTTCTTGATTTTAGTGTTGAGGGGAAAGTGACAGGAATTTCTCCCGGACCTGTCATAACGACCTATGAGTTTGCTCCAGCACCAGGGGTAAAAATTAATAAGGTTGTTTCGCTCGCTGATGATCTTGCCTTAGCCTTGAAAACTGAAAGTGTCCGAATCGTTGGATCTATTCCCGGAAAAGCCGCTCTTGGTATTGAAATTCCAAATCTGGAAAGAAAGATAGTTCATATCAGAGATATTATTGCCACGGAACAGTTTCAAAAGGCAAAATCAAAGCTCACCCTCGGGCTTGGAATGGATATTGTTGGAAGACCTGTATTGGCTGATCTTGCCCGGATGCCTCATCTTCTCGTTGCCGGTGCTACAGGAGCGGGTAAAAGTGTAGCCATTAACTCAATAATATGCAGTATTCTTTTTAAAGCAACACCTGAAGAGGTACGGTTTTTACTGGTTGACCCGAAACGCATCGAGCTGTCGAGTTACGAGGCGATACCCCACCTTCTGCATCCTGTAGTTGTGGAGCCTAAGATGGCCAGCCGGGCCTTGATGTGGGCAGTGAAAGAAATGGAGAGACGCTATGGGCTGATGGAGGAGATGCGAGTCAAAAGCTTTGCCAGCTATAACGAAACTGCTGAGGAAAAACTGCCCTATATCGTGATTATTATTGATGAGCTTGCCGACTTGATGATGGTCTCTTCCAGTGAGGTTGAAACCTCTGTTGCCCGACTGGCACAGATGGCCAGGGCTGCCGGTATGCATTTGATTCTTGCGACCCAGCGACCTTCTGTTGATGTGTTGACTGGACTCATCAAAGCTAATTTCCCGACACGAATGTCATTTAAAGTTTCATCCAAAATTGATTCTCGTACCATCCTCGATACGAGTGGCGCCGAACATCTCCTTGGTGCCGGTGATATGCTCTTTTTACCTCCAGGGGCTGCCAGGCTTCAGCGCATTCATGGCGCCTTTATTTCAGAACAGGAATCAGAGCGTATAGTTTCTTTTTTGAAAGAGCAGGGGACGGCCCAGTATGATGAAGTTATCCTTCAGAGCGTTGAGAAGGAACCTGATAATGATGGCCTTGACAATGAAGAGTATGACGAGAAATATGATGAGGCAGTTGCTACTGTATGTGAATCAGGGCAGGCATCGATTTCCATGGTTCAGCGGCGCCTCAGGGTTGGCTACAATAGGGCGGCCAGGATGATAGAGGTTATGGAAAGGGAAGGGATAATCGGCCCTGCTGATGGTGCCAAACCTCGTGAAGTGCTCGTTCGGAAAAATTATTAATAAGTCCCCTCAGTCGTAATTCGTAATTATAATTACCCATGTCATCATTGCCTATCGACATCAACACAGATTACCATGTACATACTCGTCTCTGCCATCATGCAAGCGGTGAAATGGAAGAGTATGTACAGGCCGCAGTTGAAAAAGGTCTCAGAAGAATTATTTTTCTCGAACATTTTGAAATAGGTATCACCTATTTTGAATCTACCTGGTTAAGTCGGGATGATTTTGTAATGTACCAGACGGAAGGACATCGCCTTCAAGAAAAATATCAGCAGAATATAGAAGTTGGAATAGGAGTTGAGGTTGGCTACAATCCTGACCATGTTGAGGAAACTTTAGCATTTCTCCAAACC
>JAUWDC010000326.1 GCA_030608985.1 Desulfobia sp.
ATGGAAACAGGACAAGCATAGAGCAGAACCCGACCAGCAGAAGTTTGACATAAAGGGTTGGTTCTGCAACACCGAATATCTCCACCAGCCAATCTTTCTGTACAAGAGTCCAGGCAAGGTAGATACCAACAAAGGAAAAGCACTCCATCATCACCAATCTCTTTAGAATATGTTTTTTCTTCCAGTGTCCGGCTTCATGGGCGAGAATAGCTAAAATTTCATTATCGCTGTTCTTTTCGAGCAGGGTATCAAAAAGAACAATTCTCTTTACATGGCCTATGCCACTGAAATAGGCATTACCATGTCCGGATCTCCTGGAAGCATCCATCGTAAATACCTTGGAAATTGAAAGACCGGCCCTGCTGAACATTTTTTTTATTTTCTCTTCCAAACCCTTATTGGCAATTGGGGTAAATGTATTAAAGAGAGGCTCAATCACATATGGAGAGATGTAGAGCATGAATATTTTGAAAAAAAGCAGAAACAGCCAGACTACAAGCCACCAGTAGCCGGGTGCCACCTTAATAAGCCAGAAAACCACGCCGAGTACAATAACCGACAAGACTGTCGTTAACACCAATCCCTTGACAGTATCAAGGCACCACAGCCCGTAGGTCTGCTTATTAAAGCCATATTTATTCTCAATATGAAATGTGGAATAGAGATCGAATGGAATATGTATGAAAAATTGTGCATAGGTGAGCAATAAAAAGAAAGCAATACCTGTTGCCATAAAAGACCACTCACGACCCACAAGCCATGTATTATAGCTATCAAGGAGCCCTCCGAATAAAAAGATCAACGTGATGAGGACATCTACCCCGGAAGACAGAAAGCCAAACCTGCTGTTATCAACAGAATAATCACGCATCTGCGCCAGGGTCTTCTGATCCACAAAGCCCTCAAAACCCGATGGCACCCTGTCGCCATATTGAGAGATATGACGAAGGTTAACCAGAGCAACAGCATTTTCTATGCATTTAACAACAAGATATCCAATGAGAATCAATAACAGTAACGGTTTCATTTGTGTAAATGTCCATATTCAAGTATTAATAAGGATAAAATCGTAGAAATTATAATTAACCACAGAGTACACAGAGATCACAGAGGTAACTTCTTGTAATAAAAAGAGTTCTCTGTGGTCTCTGTGCCCTCTGTGGTGAGAAAAAGACTTCTTTTATGAAGTTCTTACAAGCACAAATTACAGTCCGTGTCAACAGCAAGAAAAGAGAATAGATACCTCACAATGCCCCCATCGCGCTTCCAACAGTCCCTGAAAGATCCTGACATCTTTACACTTACTTTCGAACTGATCCCCACACGGGGTGGCAGGAACAGGAAGATTGACGAGACTCTCAGACTTGCGGGCGATCTGACAATTGATGGGCGGATAGAGGCTGTCAGTATCACGGATAATGCCGGTGGACATCCTGCCCTGACCCCTGACGTCGTTGGATTGGAGATGAAAGATCTGGGCCTGGACGTTATCAGTCATTTTTCCTGCAAAGACAAGAATCGCAATGAAATGGAAGGCCTGCTTTTTGGCTGGGACCGCGTGGGCCTCCATAACCTCCTGATCATATCGGGAGATTATCCCAAGGAAGGATATTGCGGCAATCCAAAGCCAGTTTTTGACTTGGACAGCGTCCAGGTGCTTGATCTGCTTTCCCAGATGAACAACCTGGACTATTCTTCCCATGCCACCATGCCCACCCGGTTCTTCAAGGGAGTCGTTGTCTCCCCATTCAAGACCACTGAAGCAGAGCAAATGATGCAGTACTTCAAGCTGCACCGCAAAATTGCTGCCGGTGCCGATTACGTCATCACCCAGCTCGGCTTCGATGCCAGGAAGTTCCATGAAACCCTCTTGTACATGGAACTGAATGAGTTGGACCGGCCGATACTTGGCAATATTTTTATTCCAAGCATGCCCCTTGTTGAGTTGATGTATAAAAATGAACTTCCGGGATGTGTCATCCCTGACCTGCTATACGAAGAACTTCGAAAAGAGGCAACTGGAAAAGACAAGGGGAAAAAAGCGCGGCTTGACAGGGGTGCCAGACTTCTTGCCGCTATAAAAGGTATGGGCTATGCCGGTGCCCATATTGGTGGTCCAGGACTAACGATGGAAGACTTTGACTTCCTCCTTACCCAGTCGCAAAAATATGAGGCCGACTGGGAGTCTCTCATCCCAGGGCTTACCAATTGGCCTGAAGATCACTATTTCTGCTTTCAGAAAAACAAGAAAAACGGTCTGAACCTTCCCGAGTGCTTGCCTCGAAAGGAAACCACGAAAATAAAAAAAACCAGGCCGAGTTTCACTGCGGCTAATCTCACCCATGTCCTTGTATTTGAGCCCGAAGGCCCCTTTTTCAAAATAGCAAAAAAAACATGCCTGGCCATTGAAAACACAAGGCTGCAGAGACCTTTTCACATCATGGAGTATTTTATAAAATTCTTTCTTTTTGGCTGTCGGGACTGTGGAGACTGCACTCTTGCAGCTCTTGCTTTTCTCTGCCCTCAGTCAGGCTGTGCGAAATACCTTTTAAACGGTCCTTGTGGCGGCAGTCGGGATGGGTGGTGTGAAATTTTTCCAGGTCGAAAGCGCTG
>JAUWDC010000046.1 GCA_030608985.1 Desulfobia sp.
GAATAGAGAGGCATGTCATGAAAAAATATGTATTGCTTTGGGTTCTTACAGCTTCATTGTTTCAGTACAGTTTTGCCGGAGCTGAAACAGTGGTGAATATAAGGAAGGGACTGGCAGATGGAAACCAGTTCAATAAATCAAATGAATCCCTGCAGTTGAGTTATATTGCCGGCATTCTAGATGGAATTAAACTGGCCCCTATGCTCGGTGGGTCCGAAGAGTTGACAGGCACCTTTGCTGATTGTCTTGTCGGTCTTTCTGTAAATGAGGCCATGGGCATAGTTCTTAAAGAACATCATGCCCATCCTGAATGGTGGGATACGCCTATGCATCTCACTGTATATAGAGCAATTCTAAATGCGTGTGAAAAATTCCGAGATACGGCAACAACACGCAGATAGCGAGGCAGATAAACTTTGGCACTATGCCATTTTCGGTGTTTATGAGGGCAAAGAGGGCAATGGGCAAAGAAAGAGTATAGTTTTTGTGTTGCAGCGGAGAAAAAGGTTGCAAACAAAGGGGGTTTTAATTTAAAATACTCCAATTTTTTTGAGGCGAAAGGTGTGTCTGGTAGAAAGTAAAAAAGGGTAGGGAAAATGGCGGAAGTGCATGGGAATCGAACCCACCCACCAAGCTGTTAACCCGGTGCACCGGATTTGAAGTCCGGGAGGGCCACCAGAGCCCTTTCCACTTCCTCAGAAGTGTGGTGATAATAAATGTTCTTGCTCAAGAGGGCAACTTTTTTATTTAGTACCTTAATGATTTCCAGTTTATCTGGGTTAGTTCGTTGGAAGTCTGATAAATAATTTTTAATTTGGAGAGATGTAGGCATGGAATGTGAGCGTTTAAACAGGCTTGTACGATCCTGGTACATACAGGTACAGGACGAGGCCTTGGCTCCTGGCAGGATGGTAGAATTCATGGAAACACACCTCATGGACTGCGATGTGTGTTTGACTGACCCGGATGTTCAGCATGAGGTGAAGAAGATAACAGAGATAGTTCTGCCAGCTTCTAAGATGACAAAACAGCCGAAGCCGGCTGAAACTGAAAAAGTATTTCGCCCTCCGTCTGATACTGTTGAGCCTGACGAAGAGGGAGATGATGTCGATAATGGTGAGCCTTTTGTGCCGGACGTTGACGACAACGTAAACGCTTAGCCTTTTATCTGCCGTACCTCGAAAAAAACTTGCTCAGAACGCAAGCTTTTTTGCGAGGTACGATGTTTTTTCTATTATTGCCCAAATAATCCTTTGAACGTATCGAGTTCTTTCTGAACCCCTTCCTGGACAGCTTGTCCTGATTCTTGAAGGGTTTTCTCAATATCCAGTGTTCCCAGCCCAGCCTGCACTGCCGGTATAACCGCCTGGATAATTGCCGTCAGGATTTCCTCCAGAGCTTCAGCAGCATTTGTATCCCCTTTCTTGCCAATATCTGATAGTTCTAGGGTTGGCAGGGGAACAGTAAGTTGCTGACCCTGGAGCATATTCATGCTGACACTGATTGAGCCATTGGCTATTGTTACATGGTCTATCAGTATCTTTTTCTGTTGGGAGTCACCTTTTTCTTCACTTTTTGTCTCAGTATCTTTTGTTCCGCCACCGCTGAAGGCTTTTGCATTTGCAAGGAGCTGACTGAGGTTGCTTTTTCCAAAGCCACCTTCAAATATGATACTTGGGGCGTCAATAAGTACATTTTTGATATGAATAGTGTCTGATGTTACGGATTTCACGTCCAGATCCACTTGAACCTGCTTGAGTTGAAACGCATACTCTGTTTTGAAGCCTGACGGATTGCCAATGGTGAGTCCAGCCAGTGCGCCTGAGCCTGAAAAAATAGAGATATCTGAGTTGTTCAATGTGACAGGGACACTTAACACTTTGCTGCCACCAGTCTCCACACCTTTTTTTACAATTGGATTGATGTTGTTAAGCAGGAACACGGCAATAATAATGACAATAATGATACCGCCAAGAATAATTCTCTTCATATCTCCTCCTTTTCGTTTTTAAAGTATAGCAGGTAACGGGCTTATTATCTTTTAACGATAATGCCACCTTTCTCAGAGAGTTTGAGTACACGGCCAATATCTCTGTGCATGAGCCTTTTATCCGATAATTTTTCCAACAACAGATCAACTTTTTCTTCAGACACAGAGATCAGGAGCCCACCGGATGTCTGGGCATCAGCCAGAATGTCAATGAGAATAGGATCGATTCCATCTTCGATAATCACCAGATTCTCGCAGAATTTGCGGTTTTCAAAGCTGCCCGCCGGTACCATACCCATCTGGGCCATTTCAGTGACTGTTTCAATAACAGGTATTTTCGAAGCAGAAAGTTCGATAGTCGTTTTGGATGAGAGAGCCATTTCAAGAACATGACCGAGAAGCCCAAACCCCGTAACATCCGTACATCCATTACACCCAACCTCCTGCATAGCTTCAGCTGCCTCTTTATTTAACTGAGTCATCCAGGAAATAGCCTCTTTCTCAATCTCAGGGGAGACGAAACGGCCCTTTATTGCCGTGGCCAGAATTCCAGTCCCTAAAGGTTTGGTCAGAACGAGATGATCACCTACCTGACATCCGCCATTTGTCATCACTTTGTCGGGATGAACTGTTCCTGTAACGCTGAGGCCATATTTTATTTCAGGATCATCAACGCTGTGCCCCCCAACCAGCAGGGCTCCGGATTCATGAATCAGCTCAAGGCCTCCCTGGAGAATATCTTTTAATATCTCAACAGGCTGGTCGTCCTTTGGGAAACAGACAATATTCATGGCAGTAAGCGGGACACCTCCCATGGCATAGACATCACTGAGAGCGTTGGCCGCAGCAATTTTGCCGAAATCACGGGGATTGTTGACCATGGGCGTGAAAAAATCCACAGTCTGGATGAGGGCTAGATCTTCGCGGACACGGAACACCCCGGCATCATCCGATGTTTCTTTGCCGACCAGAAGATCAGGGTGGCTTACCACCGGCAGATCCTGCAAAATATTCTCCAGGTACCCTGGAGGAAGTTTGCTTGCTCAGCCGGCGGCTTTGACGTTTTCGGCAAGACGTATTTCGTCAGCTTTATACATTGATTCCTTTTTGTGGGTGGATTCTCGGTTCATTCTGCTAAAAAAGGAAGGATAATCAGGTGAATTCTTCCTGTTCCCATTTCTCTGACTTGAACGCGCAACTCTTTTGCGGTGTCCGCCTCTGCGGGGAAGAAGAGAAAACCATTGGCAAGACTGGCCGGTGGGATTATTTTGCCCTCAATACCTTTTTCTCTTAGATCATCAGAGATTCGATACTCCCTGTCTTTGGATGTGGCTTCCTGGGTTCCACCAATGACAGCACCTCCGGCGCCGCCAATGACAGCACCTGTTCCAGCAGCTTCGGCTACATTTTGCCCTGTCACAATACCGACGGCTGCTCCCAGAATGGCTCCTCCTGCAGCTCCAAACAGCGCTTTCTTTCCGGCGCCTTTGGCTATTGCACCTGTTTCTGTTGCCTCTTCAACTCTCTCGACGGCTACTTTGTTTGGTATCAGCTGCCAGTATCGATTTGTCTGATCTACTAAAAAAGTTTGAGAAGTGACTACTTCGAAACTATTCGCTCCGGGATTATTCAAGACTATTTGAACAGGAAGGAGCCCGGCTCCCTTAATGTCAAATCCAAAAGCATGTTTGGCTGCTTTTTTATCAGGATAGGCCTCTGCTCCAATGGTAACATTGCCGATTCGCTGGGTGTTTGCATAATCCTCCGGTGGTCTGAAACCAGTATATTGTGTTTTGTAGGTAGAGCAACTGCTGATGAAAATTGTCAACAATACAAGAAAGGGAAAAAACAGTTTTTTCATGACGAGTACCTTTTTTTGCTTTGAGTAACCAGGTGGGCTTGTTGCACTGCAAGGGCCATTTTACTCTAACCCACATAGAGTGAAAAGGATTCTTTCCAATACCCCCTTGAGGGGTACTTCATTCAGTCCCCCCTTGAGAGGGATAAGTGCCTTGGTGGTAAAAGTAACCACATAATTTCACTCAATGTTTTTCAATTTTTTGTTTTTTAGCAGAAGTTGGGGAGTAAGGCACTAAATTTTTGAAATTGTAACTTTTTTACAGATAGGGAAGAAAAAGACGAAAGAACTTGTTGCGGAGCTGAATCGGCAATTTTTTTGATTTAACCTCTTGAAGAGACACCGGATGTGAGGCGTGTAATTTTTCAGCAAAAATCGTTTGTATTGAGTGTGCCAGCTCAAGATCATAACATTCGACGTTAAATTCAAAATTGAGCTTGAGGCTTCGAGTATCCCAATTCGCAGATCCGAGAAGTACCCATGCCTGGTCAACCAACATAATTTTAGAATGATCAAAGGGTGGATTCGACACATGGAGTGTGCAACCCGATTCAAGGAGCCTTTCCAGGCCGGCATCGGACGCCCATTTAATCATTTTCAGGTTGGGCTCACGCGGTAAAAGTATATTAACATCAATTCCTCGCAGGGATGCTGTGCATAATCCGGTGATCAGTTCTTCATCAGGAAGGAAATAAGGTGATACTATTTTTATGGATTTTTGGGCAGAAGCGAGGGCTCCTAAAATGACCAGTCGAAGGGTGTCAAAATCCTCGTCCGGACCATCTGAGATCCCACGTGCCACGCCATTACCAACTGGATGAAGATCAGGAAACCATTTTTTCCCAGTTAATTTTTCACCCGTGCTAAAAGACCAGTCTTCAGCAAAAGCTTTTTGTAATTCGGCGACCACAGGACCCTCTATATGAAAATGCAAATCCTGGATCGGGCTTTTGGGTGTATCGGATAAATAGTGTCCTTCACGAATATTCATCCCCCCTGTAAAACCAATTTTTCCATCTATAATGAGGAGCTTGCGATGGTTTCGAAGATTAAAGTAGTGGAAGCGCCAGGGTAAAACAGGTTGCATAAAGCAAACCACAGGTATGCCATCACGCCGAAGTTTCCATACCATCGGCGGAAGTGAATATCGTGCCCCAACACCATCTATGAGAATTTTGACATCAACTCCCCTCTCCTTGGCTTTTTTAAGTGCTGAACGGAATTTGTTTCCCCAGCTGTCATCGTCGAAAATATAGGTGCATAACGAAATAGAGTGAAGGGCTTGTGTTATGCTTTCAAGCATTAAAGGGAATGCCTGATCGCCATTAATGAGAGGGTTTATTTTGTTGCCCTCCATAAGCGGCTCTCCTGTTACTTTGTCTGTCAGGTGACAAAGCATGGCGAGCCCGTTTTGGTCTTTGTTAAACAGGTTGGCGACATGCTGAGGCTGAACGGCAAGATTTTTTTGGGGCAGTGGAATGACCTGTCTGGTGGCAAGGCGAGCCTTTGCTCGGCGTTTTATTCTGTTCACCCCCAAAAGCCAGTACAGGCAAATACCGATCACAGGAGCAAACCAGACCAGGCCGAGCCAACCTGTGGCTGACCGTGTGTCATGTTTGTTGAGCAGGATATGTGCTGCGGTATACAAAAGGAGAAGAAGGCTGCCCAGTGAGAGTATAAATGGCCAGCTGATTCGAATAAAATCAACAAATAGCATGGATGTATTCATTCCCTGGGGTGGAGTATTAAAAGATCTTTCATACGTAAATGGCTATCTATAGGAGGGTATTATAAAGCTTGACTAATTGGCTGTCAAATAAACGGCCATGACAGCTGTTGCGGTCACAACAAATTATGAAAATCAGGGGTGCCATGAAAGTTTCCGAAGCAATCATTTTTTGTATGCAGGACCAAAGAGGGGTTTGAAATAAGCCTCTATTTTTTCTTATCTCGGATCGGTAAAGGGCACACCCATGAGAGTGGTTCCAGAATATCTTCTTTCAGGATGTGTTGATCATACGCGGCAATGAGATCAGATTTTTTCAGGTAGCCAATCACACGGTATGGATCATTTTGACTGACCACTGGTAAAAAAGAAAACTCATTTGCAGCGAAAATCTGGAAAGCTTTCTCCATATCCTCATCATCTCTTACGGTTACCACATCCCATGTCATTAAAGCCGCTGTTCGAGTAGCGGTTGAAATCTGTACAGATCTTGACAAAAGAATTCTCAAGTCTCGTAGCGTTATAATCCCGGACAATTTGCCTTCCAGATCTAGAACAATGAAATGCGGGAAAGTGCTTTCTTCCATCTTCGCACCTGTTTCGCAAATTGGAGTGTCCACCTGTACGGTTTGCAGGTCTCGTATCATGAAGTCGCTAATCTGCATGGAGCGTAGTCGGTTGACGTCATGCCCCCGGACAATGTTGATCCCTTTCTGGAGGAGCTTGTTTTCATAAATTGAGTATCCGTGTAGCAGTTTAACGATGAGCAGGCTTGGTATACAGGCTACCATAAGAGGTAAAATGACCTCGTAATTGTATGTAAGTTCAAAAATAGTCATAATAGCTGTAATTGGAGCAAGGGTAGTACCACTTACCATAGCTCCCATACCTATAAGGGCATAGTGAGAACTGGAAAGGATAGTATCCGGCCATATTATTTGGGCACAATTTCCAAAAACAGTTCCTAGCATGGCGCCGATAAAAAGAGATGGAGCAAAAATACCACCACTCATACCACTCCCTATGGATATCCCGGTTGCAAGGATTTTGGCTGCCACCATGAGAGCGGCAAAAGCAAATGTGATGTTGCCGAACAGGGCCTCATTGATTGTTTGATAGCCTATGCCCAGTATTTCTGGGAAAAAAAGACCGAGGCAGCCTAAAGCAAGGCCGCCCAAGGCTGGAGATAGCCAGGCTGGAATCTTAAGGCGTTCAATAAAACGCGGTAGTCCAAAAACAACCGCCATCAGGGCAAGACTTAATAGACCGGCAATAAGACCCATTCCAAGGTAAAGGACAAGTTCCCCTGGGTGCACCATTGAAAAAGAGGGAATATGAAAGATGGCGGCATCCCCCCAGCAGCTTCGGGCAACCAGTGTTCCTGTCACAGAGGCGATGACAATGTTGCTCAGAAAAGAAGCCTCCAATTCAAAAAGAAGAATTTCAACGGCAAACAGGGTTCCCGCCATTGGTGCCTGGAATGTGGCGGCAATACCGGCAGCTGCACCGCAGGCAACTGCCATGCGTTGTTTCTCCCGGTCGAGCTTGAGAAGCTGGGAAAGGGAAGATCCGATTGATGCACCGATCTGGACAATAGGCCCTTCCCGACCAACTGAAGCACCAGCTGCAATAAGAGTTGCAGTAATAAAGGTTTTGATTACTGTCACCCTATGACGAATCTGGCCGCCTCGCAAGGCCAAAGCTTCCATAACTTCAGGAACACCTGGCCCGCGCACCTCAGGTGCCCAGAAGGTGATTATCGGACCAGCAATGAGTCCGGCTAGGGCTGGCAGTACTACCCA
>JAUWDC010000012.1 GCA_030608985.1 Desulfobia sp.
AAAATTGCCAAATTTCTGTCCGGAGTTTTGCGGGGAGATTGTTTCAAAGAAAAGGACGCGTTGAATAATCCAGAAAAAACAGTTGTACATACCATTCAAAAGGGCAAACAACGGCAGGAAAATGTGCTGGCTTGAAATAAAAATTGTCGTCATAAGTAAAAATTCAATGATAAAAGAGGCAATGATTATCCTCCGGAAGCTGGTGTGCTTATGGACCCGGTCCCATATCCACAAAGAAAGACAAAATCCCACTCCCGTCAATGCAATAAAATAGGAGATGTGGGAAATGGAGAAATCCTCTTTGCACAGAAAGACGGGAATATAAAAGGGGAAAAGTCCAATCAGGAATGAGTGGAAAGCCAAAAATTGGTATAAATGTCTGGAAGCGTGCTGCATATCAGAAGATATCGGAATTATTAATCTCAATTCGCTCAAGCTCTTCGAAATACATGCTCAGGTCCTCTTTTTCCCCATAGCGGGGAAAGTCGTGCATCTTGAGAAATGGCCGGGAGTTGACCTCAAGGAAAATACATTTCTGCTGCTGATAGCTGGTTTCAATCCCTTCCTCAAAAATGGCATCAATTCCCAGAATATTTGCATCAAACAGAGGAAGAATTTTTAGAAAAAGCGCTTTATTTTCTTCCGCAATCATGTTTTTGTCCAGCGTCTTCACAATACCGCCTTGTGCCAGAGATATTTTGTTAAAAAGCGTTACCCTTTCTCCTTTTGGCGGAATCGAAGCAAGAGACATATTTTTTTTCTTCAGGAAGCGTACGATTTTTCTGTCTTTGGGAAGGGGATGAATAACGGGATAGAGACCCATCTCTTTTCTAATAGTGTTTTCGTGATCAATCAACTCCGCAATTGTAGCAGTACCATCTCCATCAACAAAAGGAGGGTAGCGCCTGATCACCGACATGATTTTTCCTTTCACAACAAGCACGCGGTAATTTTTCCCTTCCAGGTATCTCTCGATGACCGAGATGGGCCACCATATTTTTACACGTATTGCCGCCTTCCATAATTCAGAAAAATTGGTGATAGGGAAGTGGCTTCCCCGAGAAAAGCCACTTACATCAGGTTTGATGACAAGGGGGAATCCATGCTTCTTTGCAAATTGGTGTGCCTTGAGAGGATTCAGGAAAAGAGTCCCCTGGGCATGGGGGATGTTATTTTGAGCAAAAGCCGATCGTGCCTGAAATTTTGTCCGGCAACTTTTCCTGACAGCAAGGGAATTGAAACTGCTGCAACCACCCAGGAAAAGTTTGTCGATCCATTTGTAGATGATTTTTTTTGCTGTTTTCATGATTTTACTTTGTAATGGGCAATCAGTTTGTTGAAAAATATGGGTTGGCGTTTCTGCTCTTTTGGTATTGCCTTGACCGCTTGTGCCGCACAGAACATGCATTGCCGGATAAATTGAAGTTTACTTTTCCTTGCAATTTTTGCATCCAACAACCTGAGCGGCATGGGGAGAAAGAGATTGATTTCGATAATGTGAAAAAGACCTGCCAGCAACTCTTCCTTGGAATTTGCGCGTAGGCCAACACGGGCAAGGCGAAATGTGCCGATATCGTTCAGGTATTCCCACAATTTGTTAATTTCGCCGCTGGTAAATTCCGGCGTGAAATCAGTATAGATCGTGTTTGCATTATGAATACCATTGATCGGCAAACTCTCCGTAGTGGAATTTCTAACCTCGGTAATGGAGAGGAAAGAATAGATATGGTTGTTGGGGGGGGATCGAATATAAAAGACCTCGAACTCCCTCTGCTCTTTTGCTGCTTCCTGGACAATATACGCGATGTCTTTATTCGCTATGCGTTTACGGATTTGTTGAAAATGCTCCAAGGAATCAGCACGTTGAATGCCGCGGGAATTCTGTCCCCACTCCGGTTTAATGAATACAGGGAAATTGTTGGGTATGGTCTTGCCGTCTTCTAGAAACTGGGGCAATCGCCACCGATCAGGAATGAATTGATCCGTGTCCAGTTTTGAAAATATTCCCTTTTTTTGATTGAAATACTGAGCGTTGAGCTGGAAAAAATTCCATGGTGCGGCTCGAAGGCGAATACATGAAACAATGAACCAGAAGATAAGCATAAATCGAATCATTAAACACCAGGTCTCGAATAGAGGTAAATTACGTGGATGTATTGTATCAAGTAGAAAGGGGATTTGGGCTCAAAATTAGGTGAAAATTTCACCTTTCAATGCATCATCTGAATAGATGTGAAGACTTAAGCTGTCTTCCACTACCGTGACTCGGTGGATTCCATTATCAAATGTTCCGGTTGTACCTCGAATACAAAAATACTCCCCCGGAGCGTATGTCCGTGTGTCTATTTTCACAATATCCGCGTCTTTTTTTTCGAAATTATCAACGAGAAGCTCACCCTCAAGAAGGTAATAGAATGCAAAGGATGGATGGCCATGTATAACTGTAACCGCTCCTTTACACCAACGCGCAGCCATGGCTTCAAAACCGTTTTGAGCCCTGTAGAGGATTGTTCTTGAATAAGACTTGTCAATAAAAGGAAAATCATCCATGGGAACAGGGTGCTTGGCAAAGAAATCAACTGCCGCCGCTTCAACATCAGTGTTCAAGGGATCGGTAAAGAGTTGGCGTAAAAAGATCCGTAAGCGTTCCTGCATGGGGTGCGCCATAAATGTTTGCGGTTTACCGTGTAACGTTTGCATTCCCATCATTATGTCTCCAGAAGTTCATTGCCGGTTGCAACAAGCTTGCGGAAAAAGTCATCTATCTCTGGCTTGCCGATGGAACTGTTTGTTATGAGTAGGCGTAAGGCCAATTTTGAATCGATATAGCCAAAACCAACAAGACTCATTCCTTGCTGATATAACCGTGTTCTCAGCGCAAGATTAAAATCATTGACTGGTATGTCAGGTGGGGTTTTGAAGCGAAAGCAGACATTAAACGATTCTCGCGGAACAACCATTTCAAGTTCAGCTCTTTGTAAGATGCACTCTTCAGCGTACTGACAAAGTTCGAGATACGACTCGATACGCTTTGCAAAACCAGTTTGTCCGTAATATTTCCAGTCCAGAAACCATTTAAGGCTATCAACTCTCTTGCCGCATTGCAATGAAATAGTGCCTAAATCATGTACCTCGGCATCCTGCCCATCTCTGAAAATATAACTCGAATCTCCTGCGCCACAGACAGACCCTAAAGTAGTGGGCATCTTATTAAGCAACAGCACATTACATATCAAAGCAGTTCCCGGCATTTTATGAAAATCCCAGGTGAAAGAATCGACCATCTCAATGCCGTGCAGGAACTTTGGTCGAAGGCGATCGCTGAGAACAACAGCACCGCCCCAGGCTCCATCAACATGGAGCCAGAAGTTATATCTGCCCTGTAACTCAAGAAGCGGATCAAGCGGATCATAGGCTCCTCGCACAGTAGTCCCTGCCGTGGCGCCGACGAAAAAAGGAATCCCGCCTGAATCTATCGTTTGTTTGATCCTGTTTTCCAGTTCTGTGGTATCCATCTCTCCCCGAGAATTTACAGGGACCTTGACCAGATGATCTGTGCCGATACCGATAATATTTGCCGCCTTATCCATGGAATAATGGGCATCAGCGCTGACAAAAGCAAACAATTCCTGATGAGAAAAAAGCCCTGATTCTTTAACCTTTTGTCCTGTCAGATTTCTAGCCACCATCATGGCAATCATGTTTGCATTACTCGATCCGGTGGTCATCTGGCCTTCGCCATTTGAAAACCCCACCAGCTCAAGCATTTTTCGGAGCATATATTTTTCCATCAGCGTTGCGACAGGAGCAGACTCATAGGTACATGAAGAGGTGTTGGATAGTGCCACGACAATCTCTCCGATTATTGAAGGAAGATTTGCCCCTGCCCACATTCTGTTCACAAAACCCGGATGATTGGTCTTGGCAGAAAAGGCCAGATATTTTTCCACCCATGCAAAGAGGTTGTCCCAGTCAGAGTCCCCTTCATGTTCATCCAGGTTTAATAGATTCTTCAATGCAGAAGGCTCATGGTAATCCAAAAAACCATCAGTCATCTGACCGGCATGATATTTTTGGATCAGTATCAAAAGTCGCTCAAGAATTTCTGCTTCATCCATTTTCAAATATCCTTGGCCTCTTTTAAAAGCCCTTTATGCCACTCAATCCTCATTCGATTCTTGCCTGAGGTATACTCGAAAGTGGTGTTTGGCTGTCGAGGCTTGAGTGGAGAAGCTGCCTATTGTAGAAAATGTCAGTATAATCGAATACTGCCATTTGTGCTTCCCCTCTTGTCCTGTAGCGATTAAGGTGGCCGTAATTGAGTAGACTAATCTTTTTCTATCTCAGAGGAATATTATAGATTGTAAAAAAAATGGCAAAAAAATATTAGAAAACACGTTTTGAATTACTTTAAGAATAAAATTGCAATTGTTACCGGTGGTGCGTCGGGCCTTGGACAAGCATTATGTGAGGAACTCGGCAGGAGGGGAGCGAAAGTTGTTCCCGTCGACATTAACCAAGAAGGGGCGGAACAAGTTGCTTCGTCCATAATTAAAGATGGTGGCGATGCATGTTTTGCCTATATGGATGTAACCCTGTACGAGAATTCACAAAGAATTGTTCAGGATATAGTGGCAAAATATGGACATATTGACTTGATGTTCAATAATGCCGGGACGGCTCTCCAGGGAGAGACACGAGACCTCAAAGTTGAGCATTGGCGTAATGTTATCGATGTTAACCTTTGGGGGGTCATTTATGGTGCTATTGCAGTTTATAATGTCATGGCCAGGCAGGGAGGTGGCCAAATTGTCAACATCAGCTCTCTTGGAGGCTTAATTCCTCTCCCGAAAGAAATTCCATACTGTACAAGTAAGTGGGCAATAGTTGGCTTCTCAAGCTCCTTGCGAATAGAAGGCGCTGATCTGGGGGTTAAGGTAAACCTTGTCTGTCCAGGAGTCCTGGAGACTCAAATTCATGAAACAATCCCTTTGGTCAATGTTGAAAGACAGAAAATGACAAGGCCCAAGGGAATAAAATATGTAAACCCGGCCAAAGCGGCAAAGATCATTCTGCAAGGAGTAGAAAAAAATAAAGCGATTATTATTTTTCCATTTTATGCACGCCTTATTTGGTGGATGTATCGTTTAGCTCCTGCTGTTTTTCAGTTAGGTTTTCGGAAAATGATTCGAGATTTCCGCAAAATACGAACTAATCAATAAAGTAAAAATAATTTCATTTCTTTCATTTTATCATCTTGCCAGATGATATCTCCATGGCACAAAAAAAGACAAAAAG
This sequence comes from Desulfobia sp., assembly GCA_030608985.1. GTDB lineage: Bacteria > Desulfobacterota > Desulfobulbia > Desulfobulbales > SURF-16 > Desulfobia. The sequence continues at coordinate 5,299 of JAUWDC010000012.1, forward strand.
ATTGATAGGGTTGCGGGCATATAAAAACGGCCCGTTTCGGTAATTTGAAAACGGGTCGTATGACATGAAGACCAAGAAATTTCTGGATGTTATCTTTGCTGTTATTGTTAGAACTGATCACCCATGATATTCTTTTTCAACTGGGCAATTTCCATCCCCAGTGAAACGCATTGTTTGCCGTCCATGCAGGCATTGGCATCAAGAGATTCCAGGTGATGTGTGAGTTCGTGCGTGTCTTTTTTCAAATCAACGATCCAGCATTTTTTTTCACTATCAAAATCAACCTCCACATCAATTCCGCACTCTCCAATTTCAGGGTACAGGGATGTGATTTTTTCACATAATTCTTTTTTATCATGCATAATCATCCCTCCTCAATCAACAGATAAGAGTATCTGATGGAATATGTTTATATGTCATGCGGATCTTATTTTCCAAATCCACTACCTTATCGCTGGAGCAAGTTCCCTCGAAGGAACACACTGAGGTCAGTTGATACTCCAACTCGTCAACTTCAGGTTCTAAGGATCTGCACCATTCGCCCCTACAGATGCAGCTTGTTTCCATAGCTTTGTTGATGTCATTTGTTAATTTTTCCATAGTTGTCATAGATATCACCTCCGTAATAGCAATAGTACTTCTTATGATTATACTATAGTTACGAATGGAGGAGATGTCAGGGAGGGTGCCCTTGGTCGGACTAAAAAAAGAGATGTCTGCCTGCTTAAAAGGTTATCAGAATTCCCTGTGGGGACCAGGACTGTTTTTTCTTTTTTGACGTGGGACGATAACTCTCAACAAAATCACCAACCGAGGCTTTCTTGAAATTACTGATTTTAAGCCCCACTTGCTGCCCCTTTTTTGCAAGCCGCACTGTATCATTTTTAATATGGAGCGATTCTATTTTACCTGAATAGACTGGCCCCATGGCCGTAATAACATGAAAATAATCACCATGGGCAAGATGTCCCTTTTCCACTTCACACCCTAAGATAATCCCCTTCCGAGAGCTTTTAAAAAGAGCTATCACTCTGGCCTTGCCTATTATTATTTTTTTCTCATCGTCCTCGTAGATGAGGCTTGCTGCAATTTTTTTCACATCATCTGTGAGGTGATAGATAACATCGTATAGACGTACCTCTACGCCGTACTGGCTCAGCAGAGGCTCAATATTCTGAATGACACCAACACTGTAACCGATAATCAATCGGCTGCCGCTCTCTGCCATAAAAATGTCAGACTTGTTGACTGGACCAATACCTACGTGAAACACATTAATATTTATTTCAGCAGGTGCCGAGGCAAGAAGAGCGGCCCTGACCGCTTCCAGACTTCCTGTTGATTCACACTTCAGTACAATTTCGAGCTTGGGTGCTGCCTTGGTTTGGGTATGTGCTAGAGAGGCGTCAGGGTAAACACGACTGGAAGATTTCTTCCCTTTTTTATTTTTGACGTGCATGGCTCCCACAGTGCTTTAATTAAAAATTTTCGTAACTATTCAGCTGCACCCCATATTTGCACGATCAGCCCGCCTCACATAGATAAACTATAGATTCGGCGGCCTGCTCGGAGTCTCTGCTACGCTTCGCTTACCTGCACAAATCTGGAGCACATCTGAATAGTTACAGTCCGTGGTTACTGAACTTTTGTACATTTCGCTGAATAGTTACAAATTTTCTATATTGAATAGAGGGGATACACTATAACTTGCCGATTTCAGGCTATACACTCTGAAACAGAGATCAAAACAAAATATTAAGGCCAAAGATAATCTGGGTCATATAGAGACAAAGAAGGCATAGGCCGGAAAAAAAATGAATAGTCCGCCAAAAAGGATCCATCCCTTTTATACGTCTGGAAAGTAACAGAACCACTAAAATTGCAACGACCAGGACAGAGCCCAGCATGAGATGAGAAGAAGAGGTAGAAGTATGAGCATGATCATGGCTTAACCTCCCCACTATCAAACCGGCAGCATACCCCGACAATCCCAGCCCAGCAATAAACGGCCCTGCTTTCCGATGCCGCTTAATTACTGAAGATATAGGATAACGACCTGTTTTCCTGGATATTCTTATCTTCAGGCCAAGCCATCCCTGATAACAGAAAAGTATGAACACAAAACTGTTAAACGAACCATGTATGGCCTTCAAATAAACAATTACTTCCTTACTCATCATATGAGGCTACCCACATTTAATTATTTCAGAATAGTTAAGATTTCCTGTTTTTTAAGCGTATTGACATTAGCATGTCATATGTAGCATCATTATCTTAATGCATTGAGTATAATTTTTCTCATATTTTGCGATAATTGCTGTTTTTTTAGGAGTGTTTCTCAATGAGGAAATCAACCTTTCTTCCCCGTACTTTCTTGGTACTCTTTGTTTCTTTCATTTCTCTTCATCTTCTCGGCTGTGATCAGCGGAGAGATGAGACGATCAACGTATCACTGAAGAAAGTTGAAAAAAATAAAACTATAACACCTGAACAGCCTGTAAAGAGACTACGTATTGCTATTTCGGCAGTCATTTCACCTAAAGAGACATTTGCTCTCTATAGAGAACTTCTGGATTATATCTCAGCAGGAGTTCATCTTCCTGTCCAACTTGTTCAACGGGAAACATACGAGGAAGTAAATGACATGATCAGGGATAAGGAAATTGACCTGGCCTTTGTCTGTAGCGGAGCATATATCAAAGGGCATGATCAGTTCGGAATGAAAATACTTGCGGCGCCGGTAGCCTATGGGAAACCTGTTTATTCCAGCTATATTATTGTGCCAATAGCAAGCCCAATTGCAACGGTTGAATCTTTGCGGGGCAAACGATTCGCTTTCACCGATCCGATGTCAAATACCGGCAAGCTGGCTCCAACCTATATGCTTTCCAAAATGAAAGAGGATATTGACACTTTTTTTAAAAGCTACATTTTTACGTATAGTCATGACCGGTCAATTGAAATGGTAGCCCATAACTTGGTGGATGGTGCTGCTGTTGATGGCCTGATCTGGGAATACATGAATATCAAAACCCCCTCCATAACTGCGAAGACAAGGATCATTAAAAAATCTGAGCCCTTCGGCATCCCTCCGGTTGTTGTTCCGCCAGGACTTGATCCGAGTCTTGAGGAACAACTGCGGAATTTATTTCTAAATATTCACACCGATGAAAAAGGGCGTAAAATTCTTGCCAAGCTCATGATCGACAAGTTCATTATCTTGGATGATCACAAGTATGATTCGATCAGAGAAATGAACGCATGGATTAATAGTAAATGAAGTCCTCGAAGCAGCCATATCATTTTGCAGACATAGCTCTGGCATGGAAAATTTCCATTGTTTTTCTGGCGATCATTTCACTGATGGGGATGATCCTTTTTTTTGTAATCCAGTCGACAGTGACCCGAACTCTGTATGCTGAGCATAACGAAAAAGGCATCGCAATTGCCACAAACCTGGCGACGAATGTAGTGAACCCATTGTTGCTCGATAATCTGTCCAGGCTGCAGCTCCTTTTAACGAATAGCATAAAAAACGATGTTGTGTATGCTTTCCTGGTGGATAAAAAACGTTCTGTTGTAGTTCATACTTTTGCCGGTGGTTTTCCTGTTGACCTTAAAAATGTGAACAATCCCTTATCTAATGAACAAAAAAGCCTGCAGTTGATGAATACAGAAGATGGACATATCCTCAACATTGCCGTTCCTGTTATGCAAGGTGAAGGTGGCGTTGTTCATATTGGGTTGTCTTCTAAAACCATTGAGGAGAAGCTGAGCCAAACTAAACAACATATTGTCATTACTTGTTTCCTCATTTCCGTTGTGGCAATTATCATTGCTGTCTTTTTCAGCAAATTGATTACCAGTCCTTTGGGGAAACTTGTAATTGGTGCAGAAAATATTGGCAAAGGTAATCTGGACCATCGTGTGCTTGTTGAAAGAGGAGATGAGATAGGAATTCTCGCCAAAACTTTTAATGACATGGCAGAATCCCTGCAGGATGATATCAGAAGACGGATTGAGACAGAAAAAGCTTTGAAGGACAGCGAGTCTCTGTATCGTTCCCTTATAGAAAATATTGATATGGGGGTTACTTTAATAGATACGGAATATAATGTGGTTATGACCAATGCTGCGCAGGGGAGAATGTTTGATAAAGCTCCTGGCGATTTTTTCGGCAAGAAATGTTTCAGGGAGTTTGAAAAAAGAGATCAAATCTGTCCACATTGTCCCGGAACTATTGCCATGGAAAGCGGGAAATCCCAGGAAATTGTGACAGAAGGGATTAAGGATGACGGCTCCAGTTTTACCGTGCGCGTGAAAGCCTTTCCAATTCAGGGAGAAGCCGGAGAAAATAAAGGGTTTATTGAATTTGTAGAAGACATAACAGAACGCCTGCAGGTTGAACGGGATCTGGCTTCAGAAAAAGAGCGTCTTGCCGTGACCCTGCGAAGTATAGGTGATGGAGTAATCACAACCGACACCGAAGGCAGAATTGTCTTGATCAATAAAGTCGCGGAAGAGTTGACTGGTTGGAAGCAAGAGGAGGCGGTCGGGAGATCTCTTGGAGAAGTTTTTAATATTATCAACGAAAAAAACCACGAACCCATAGATTCTCCAGTGAGAAATGTTCTGGAGTCAGGCAAGATTGTCGGTATGGAGGATCACATACTTCTCATTGCCAAGGATGGGACGGAAAGGAGTGTCGCAGACAGTGGTGCGCCAATTCGAGATAAAGACAGCAGGATAATTGGCGCTGTTCTTGTTTTTCGTGATGTGACCGAAGAAAAGCTGATGGCAAAGGAGCTTCATAAGTCCCAAAAACTTGAATCTGTTGGATTGTTGGCAGGGGGCATAGCCCATGATTTTAATAATATTTTGGCTGCAATACTTGGCAATATTGAATTGTCATTAGAGTATACCGATTCTGAAGACAAGAGACATCCCCTGTTGACACAAGCTCAAAAGGCTACTTTGCGGGCAACAGGCCTCACAAAACAGCTCCTTACTTTTGCCAAGGGAGGTGCGCCGGTCAAGGAGATTGCCTCAATTGCCGAAGTGATACGAGATTCATCTGATTTTGTTTTGCGAGGCAGTAATGTGCAATGTCAATATAGCATTGCCGATGATCTATGGCCGGTGGAAATTGATAAAGGGCAGATAAGCCAGGTTATGCAGAATATTATTCTTAATGCTTCCCATGCCATGCCGGAGGGAGGTGTGATTGATGTTAGTTGCATAAATGTCAACAACATTGAAGAAAGAGTTTCATTTCTCAAAGCAGAAGACTTTATAAAAATAGAAATTAAGGACAGCGGCATAGGGATTCCATCTGAACTGTTGGACAAAATTTTTGATCCCTATTTCACAACCAAAGATGCGGGAAGTGG
>JAUWDC010000136.1 GCA_030608985.1 Desulfobia sp.
CGCTATGCGGGCAAGAGCGATCGTGCAGGTAAGAAAGCTTGCGAGACTCCGAAGTTGAGGTGCCTGTGATCACTTACACCCAGACCAACAGCGCCTTTGACCGGATGCTGTAAAAGGCAGCAGTCATTACATGGGATTAACAACTACATATGTTACACTGTTTCCTGAGTATCTTGGTTCATACCACACGCTTCCACACTGACTATAGGCAATGCTGTTTCTGATTACAGTGGTACATCCGGAAGGAGGCAGTGTATAAACCACAGAACCAATAACGGCCGCAGTGACCGCTGCAGTTGCTCCTATAGCAACACCTGTTGCAACAGGATGGTAATAACGGCCACGTCGATAATTTACATTAACATCAACACGTCTATTCACATTCACGTTGGTATTTCTATGAACATTGGCACGGCTGCTGCGATGAACGCTGGTGTGGCTGCTTCGATGAACACTGGTATGAGCGCGACGTGCATCTGCCTGATGTGGAACAAATGACATCATAACGGCTGCAGACAGCATGAATAAAAAGAGTTTCAATGGTGGATTCTGTCGTATAATCATGGTCTTTTCTCCTACTTGGTTGCTTCTGCTATTTCGAAATTGATTTTGTGGTCACCATCAGCTGGTGTAAACGTATAGCTTTGGTCACTCAAAGCCGAAGCGGTATTCCATTTCAGTACGACCGCATACTGCGGCTGGCTCTTTTCTTCCTTTGAAGTAATCACCAGCTTAAGCGGCAAAGGTGTATCGCCGCGTTGTATCCATATCTGCCAGTCAACGTCTTTCTCACGAAAAGCAAATTGATTGCAGCTTATGCCATTGATTTGATCCACACCAACGATAATGGCTTCATCTATACCATCTGCAGCATCCAAATTATCTCGCCAAAGAAACAGGTCGCTCAGGGGAAGCTCCACGTTAAATTTATCTTTTGCCTTAACTATAACCTCGCCAATGGTCGCAGGAGCATCAAATGAAGCATAGTAACCAAGATCCGGTGTAGACATAGTAAAGGTTTTGCCATCGAAAAAGAACTCTTGATCGCTATACATGCTTGACGTTTTCGCCCACAGCCTTGAAGGAGGATCTGCCTTAATCAGCACTGATCGACTTAATTGAACCTTTTGTCCGTTTGCAAGCACTTCATCAATATTTGCATCCCCCTGTAGAGTGAATGTATCTAATGAACTGAGATACTCAGACATATTATTCAATGCACTGATTGCCAATGCCTTGTCAGTAACAGCAATATCCTGTGCCTTGTTTTCTTGATCACCTGCAAGCGCCATACTGCTGCCAACCGTTAATCCGGCTGCCAACAGCAAACTGGTTATCAATGTTTTATTCATTTTTTGCTCCTTTCTTACTGGTTTGATAATAACTGTTTTATTTTTCCAATAGGTTAACAAAACAGTATCGTCAAATCTCACCTTATCCTTGTTGAGGAGAGTATTCTATGATGAACTCGTACAAAATATATTTTATCAATTTTCGTCATTCCCACGGAGGCGGGAATTCAGAGTCAGACTTGACAACTGTGTGTTTGCAATTCAAGTCATCAAGGAAACACCCATTTGTCAAGCCTGATACCCCTTTTATTTTTTATTCTTTTTCAAACCACCTGTATACTAATCCTGCCAAAACAGCCCCTACAATAGGGGCAAGCCAGAAAAGCCATAATTGAGATAATGCCCAGCTTCCCTGAAAGATAGCAACCCCTGTACTTCTCGCTGGATTAACAGATGTATTAGTAACAGGAATACTGATGAGATGAATAAGAGTAAGGCCAAGACCAATAGCTATGGGAGCAAATCCTTGAGGTGCCCGTTTATCCGTTGCGCCTAAAATAATCATTAAGAACATAAAAGTCATAACTATTTCAGTTACTAATGCCGCGATTAAGCTATAGCCACCAGGTGAATGTTCTGCATAACCATTCGATGCAAACCCCGCGGTTACATCAAAACCTGCTTGCCCGGAAGCGATAATATACAACACTGCTGCTCCAGCTATACCACCTGCTACCTGTGACGCTATATATGGAGCAAGTTCGGTAATCGAAAATCTGCCACCTGACCAAAGACCAAATGAAACAGCAGGATTAAGGTGACAGCCGGATATATGGCCAATAGCAAAAGCCATTGTTAATACGGTCAGCCCGAAAGCAAAGGCAACGCCTAATAAACCAATACCTACATCTGGAAATGCGGCAGCTATAACAGCACTTCCACATCCTCCAAGTACCAGCCAAAATGTACCAATAAACTCAGCACCTAATTTTTTTGTTAATGTCATTTTTTTCTCCTTTGTGTAATTACTAACTCAAAAAAAGTCGGTTGTTTTCTAGACTGAACAAGTTAAGATATGATGAAGTTATTAAAAACCGAAATCTCAGTTTTTGGTGACTATAACTCAACGAGCTGCAACACTAAAACACGGAATATGAACTTTTCATGAACCATCAATGAATATCTTTCTCACTATCTACACAAAAAGTGACCAGTTTACAAGATACTTCAGGAAATCCGGCGTCACCCTAAACGGTTGCCTCATTTTTTCAGGATAGTTAGATCCGCATAATTCCCCAAAAGTAGCTGTCACAGAGGGGCACCCATTAATAACCTTCTTGTATCGGCAACAGAATGCTTTCCACTTCACCTTTGACTCAATGGTACAATGATGCAAACGCAAACGTCCAAAAATAATTCTAAGCTGTCAGTTCCCGCCCGGTCATTGTTTGAAAACTTTGGAAGTACCCTCCATTTCAAGATTAAAGACTATCGTGATCTCATGGCAGTACTTGAGTTGGATGAAGCGCTGTGGATAGCAACCACAGCTCCTGTCTCAACCCTGAAAATCGATGATGTTTTTCTCAATCTGCTGGATACTGATGAAGATGGACGTGTCCGTGCCGAAGAGATCAAAGATGGTATTCGTTTTCTTCAAAAACATTTAAAGGACTATTCTGGAATTCTAGACGACAATCTTACCTTGCCTCTTACTGCAATTAATCCAAAAACAGAGATGGGAGAAAGAATTCATACTTCAGCGCTGAAAGTTCTCTCAAGGCTCAATATCGCACCGGATTCAGTGAGACTCGACCAGGTCAGAAAAGTAAAAAATGAAGTCCTCGAAGGAGGACTTGATCAGGCCGGCATTGTTTTACTGGAAGCAGCAATAACTGATGAAACAAGTCATTATATTGAAGATATTCTTCGCACTGTTGGCGGGGCAAAACACCCCAACGGTCAGGAGGGAATTGATGCGGACAGTTTAAGCAGCTTTATGGAAGAGTGCCGACACTATATTGACTGGCAACTTGAAGCCGGTGAAGTGAATGGTGATGTTGCGACAGAAACCCTGCCTCTTGGCAAAAAGACTGCTGAAGGATATGCACTGTTCCATTCCCTTGTAAAAAAACTGATCCAGTATTTTCTCCTTTGTGATATCAAACGACTCAATCCACAACTGCTTACTCGTGCCCTTGAGACACCGGAGGCAAATGTAGCCCTTAACCTCATGAACATTGAGGAAGCGGAATCATATCTGAAAAATGCACCGCTCAGCCTTCTTAATAGCGAAGGTGCGCTGGATTTAACCGGTGAAATGAACCCCTATTTTGATAAAAAAATTAAAGAACTGACCGAGAAAGTCATCAAGCCGTTACTTGGTGAACAGGTACAAAGTATCAACAAACAGTCATTTCATAAGCTGCAAAAAATTTTCCGGCCTTTTGTTCAATGGACTAAAAGAATGCCGGAGGTGCGTGTCGATAGCATAGAAGCTGAAACCGTGCAGGAATACCTGACCGATCCATCCTACCGACAGACCCTTGAACAGCTTATTGAGGAGAGCCACAAAACAGCCTTTGTCCTTGATAATCTAAAAGAACTTGAACGACTCCTACTCTATCAGGCATATATACTGCCTCTGGTGAACAGCTTTGTCAGTTTCCCCAAACTCTATGACCCTGAGGAGCGGGCATTATTTGAAGAAGGTACACTGATCATGGATGGTCGGCATTTCACCCTGGCAATAAAGGTGGAAGACAGAAAACACCACATTGAGACCAGTAAAAGCAGCAATATTTTCGTCATCTATTGTGAACTCTATGGGGCAGAGGATGGAAAAGTATATGAAATTGCAGTACCGGTTACTTCCGGTAACCGCGGGAACATCCATCTGAATAAATGGGGAATATTCAACGATGTGAACGGCAATGAGCTACACGCCAAAGTTGTTGATATTGTCGAAAACCCTATCAGTATCACCGAGGCGATGCTCGAGCCTTTTGTGCGCATCAGCCGCGCATTTTTTTCACGCCTGGAAGAATTTTCTTCCAAAGCTGAAGAACGACTCCTTCAGGGAAATAAAAATTCAAAGGATAAGAAAAAAAAGGATGGGCCTTCCGTGGGGTTGCTCGCAGGAGGAGGGTTTGCTGTGGCTGCCCTTGGTTCTTCATTTGCCTTTATCACTAAAACCCTTGCAAGTTTACACATCAAGACGGTAGTTCTTGCCCTGCTTATTTTTGCCTCCCTGATAGCCATACCAGCCGGCATTGCCGCCTATTACAAGCTGACCAGGAGGGATTTAAGCACCATCCTGGAAGGATCCGGCTGGGGAATTAATTCCAGGATGAAGCTTACAGCGGATCAGGCAAACTGTTTCACTTATCGGCCAGATCATACTTAGGGGCTGATACGAAATAAGTGTTGCGTTTAAGCGCTCTGATTTGGGTTAGATTCGGAGTCTACGCTTACTTGGACGAGACGATTGAACAGGTAGCGAAGACTCCGAAACCGCAGGCGTAGCAGAGCTACGTCGAGGCTTTTGCGATTAAGAATCGTTCAAATATGACCCGAAGCAGAGATGCATAAATGTAATGGTTATTTCGTAACAGCCCCTTAAGAAACTGGAAGAAAATAATCATCCGATATCGGACTCTGCGTTTACCTACCTGCGCAGGATTTTAGTGCCTTACTCCTTAAC
>JAUWDC010000117.1 GCA_030608985.1 Desulfobia sp.
AGAATTTTTCCTGCATGCGTTAAATACCTGCCTTGTTGCATGGCAGGACACTAGTATTCAAGAGATTTTTTAAAATTGTTTTAGAGGCCGTGGTGCTTACGAAAAATAAAATAGCGTTTCATAATGTGAAAAAGAGAAAAGGGCTTTCATTGTTTCTGCTGGTGGCGGTGCTTCTTCCTGTACTGCTTCTTTCCAGCTGTGTGCGGCCGGAGTATGGCGGCGTGGCAATGGACATAGAGCTTGGAATCTACGACGAGACCGTAGACACTGCATGCTCTTATTTTTATTTTATGTGGGGAAAGGCTGCCGAACTGGAAGAAAAATATGATGAAGCTCAGGAAGCCTATGAGAAAGCCCTTGTGTGCGACCCGGAAGCTGAATATGTCAGCCGCAAATTAGCTATCCTTTTAGTTAATATGCGCAAAACAGAGCCGGCTATAGCCCTTCTTGAAAAAATGATTTCTGCCAATGAAGAAGATATTGTAGTCAGATCGCTTCTGGCAAATTTGTATACGAACATGAAACGCTATGACGATGCGGTCAAGGTATATCAGGATATTTTGGCACTGAAACCGGATGATCAGCACACACTGCTGCTCCTGGGTTCACTGTATGCTCGCAATCGAGATTATGCTAATGCCCAGGAAATACTGGAAAAACTTGTATCAATAAACCAGCGGTCGTTCATGGGTTATAGTTATTTGGCTAAGCTGTATAGGGAGCTCCATTATTACGATAAAGCCTTTGCAGCCTATGAGAAAGCTTTAGAGATCAATTGGGTAACAATTTTTGCTTATGAAGCTGCTGATCTCTATGAGTATAGAAAAAAATTCGATGAAGCGATAGTCATCTACCTGCGTCTGCTGGAAGAGAATGAATCTAACGTCAAGCTTCGCGGGCGTCTCTCTGCATTGTATCTGGAAATAGGGCAAGCCGATGAGGCAATTGCCCAACTCCGGGAATTGAAAAATTACAGTACTGACATAACAAAAATTGATTTAACCATCGGCAGGCTGTTGATGGACGAAAAACGCTATGATGCAGCCATTGCTCATTTTCAGGCAATGATTGACGAGAATAGCGAACATGAAATGGTTCGAACTTTTCTTGCTATGGCACACCTTGAATCAGGCGACAAGGAAACAGCCAAAAAAGTACTTCTTTCCGTTTCTCCCAAGGCGAAAAGTTATGAGGATTCGATCCTCATGCTGGCCCAGATTTACGAGGATGAAGATGATTTTCCAGAGGCTGTTAATATTCTGAAAAACGTCATCACAACCGAGGAAACACGACGACCGGTATTCTATTTTTATCTGGCATCATTGTATCGTAAAAAAAATGATATAAATGCGGGTAAGGAAATCTTTGAACAGGCTGTGCAACAGTTTCCTGATGAACCGAGGGTTTGGTACGAATATGGTCTTTTCCTTGAGCAGATCGGGAAAACCGATGAGGCTCTAGTCAAAATGGAGAAGGTCCTGGCTATTAATCCTGATGACCCTTATGCTCTTAATTACGTTGGATATACATGGGCGGAAAGAGGGGTCAATCTCGATCAAGCCCTTGAGTATCTCAAAAAGGCTGTAGCGGCAAGGCCGGACGATGGGTTTATTCGTGATTCGCTAGGTTGGATATATTACAAACGTGGTGACTATCAGCATGGGGTGAGAGAACTAAAAATAGCCGTATCCAAACAACCTCATGATCCAACGATTAATGAACACCTCGGCGATGCCTATCTCAAGATTGGTGATCTTCAGAAGGCCCTTAATTCTTATGAAAAAGCCGTTGCCCTCTATAAGGACAAAGTGAAAAAAGAGATTCTGCGCCTGAAAATGAAAGAATTGGGAAAAGAAAATTAGACCTCACATGTCCAGAAAGAATGAATTAAAGCCGGTTAAAGAAAAAATCAAACGAACAGGGGTGAAACTCTGTTTTGTCGCCTTGTACCTTTTGTTTTTTGCCTTTTCCCTTCTCATAAATGGATGTTCTTCTCTGCCGTCAACAGTGCCGGTGACAGTGCCTGAATCCCTGAACGTCACGGATCGTTTTAAAGAGATGGTTGCCAAACAGAGTGAGTGTCATTGCTGTATTGATGCCAGGGCTGTAGTCTCTTTTAAGTCAATTTGGGACAGTGGGACTATCAGTGGATATCTTCAGGCAATGGCGCCTTCTTTTATGAAATTTGTTGGCGTAAATCCCTTTGGTATGCCTCTGGTAATCCTTGTGACCGATGGTGATACATTCCGCTATGTCACCATCCCCGAGAAAAAAGGGTATGAAGGTGGGGTAAGTGGGGCCACATTTACAAAATATGCGCCAGAGGGCTTTTTGCCGGAACACGGCTTTTACTGGATCATTGGCCGTCTCTATCCCGGCATTATAACAATATCAGATGTCAGCAAGGATGAAGAAGGCAAGGGGTATTGGTTTAACCTTGATTATGGTCATGGTGCAAAGAGTCTTGTCCTCTTTGATGAGAATCAAGGCATACTGTTACGGCATATTGTTGTCAATGAACAGGAAGAAAAGATACTGGATATTTCCTATGGATCATATCAGCCTGGTCCCTGCCCTATACCGGGAGAGATAATAGTGAGCTCTCTTGTTCATGGCAGCACTCTTACAATGAAGATGAGCGATTGGCTTCCTGAACCCGCTTTTTCAAAACAGGATTTTTATTATGAGATTCCTGCCGGTTTTGAGAGGGTGACAGTGAAGTGAATCTTGAACAGTTTTTGCCGCTTGTTCGCAGGCCAAGTCGTTATAGCGGTAATGAATTTAATGTTATCCGGAAAGACTGGGACTCCGTCCAGCTCCGAATAGCCCTCGCATTTCCTGATTTGTATGAGATAGGGATGTCCCACATGGGACTTCAGATTCTCTATCATCAGGTCAATCAGCGTCAGGATTTACTGGCAGAACGTGTCTATACCCCTGATGTTGATATGGAAGCGCTTCTTCGTCAGGAGAATATGCCTCTTTTTTCTCTTGAATCAAGACGTTCTCTTTTAGATTTTGATATCCTGGGCATAACGCTTCCATATGAACTCTGTTATACAAACATCCTGACAATTTTTGATCTCGCAGGAATTGAATTTTTTGCTGAAAAACGGAGTGGATCTGATCCGTTGGTTATAGGGGGAGGTCCGTGCGCTTTTCACCCCGAACCCATCGCTGATTTTTTCGATGCCATTCTTCTCGGTGATGGTGAAGAGGCTATTCTGGACTTAGCCGATTGTGTTCTTGACGCAAAAAGAAAGAAACTGTCACGGCAAGAGACGGTCCGCTCTCTTTCCTGCGTGACAGGAGTATATGTCCCAAGCCTCTATAAACCGTATTACAGTGCCAATGGTAATTTTTCCGGTATTGAGACGTTACCTGACGTCCCTTCATCTGTTCGGCGCCGGGTACTCCCAGATCTAAATAAGATTTCATCTTATCCTCCCCTTGTCCCTCTTAATAGAATTATCCATGACAGGCTCGGCGTCGAAGTTGCCAGGGGATGTACAAGGGGCTGCCGTTTCTGTCAGGCAGGGATTATTTATCGCCCTGTAAGGGAAAAAAGCCCTGGGACAATTCTTGAAAACGCAAAAAAAGGTATAGAAGACAGCGGGTTTGAAGAATTGGCCTTATTGTCTTTAAGTACCGGCGATTATTCCTGTCTTGGTCCATTGTTGAAGCAGTTAATGGATTCATTCTCTTCAGAGCGTGTTTCCGTGTCCATGCCTTCCATGAGGGTCGGGACTTTGACTCCTGAAATAATGAACCAGATACGAAGAGTGAGAAAAACAGGTTTTACCGTAGCACCAGAAGCTGGGACAGAGAGACTTCGCAGGGTAATAAATAAGGGTATAACCGAAGAAGATCTCCTTGATACCTGTCGATCAGCTTTTGATCTTGGGTGGAAGCTGATTAAGTTTTATTTCATGTTTGGCCTGCCCACTGAAACCTGGGAAGATATTGAAGCCATACCTAAACTGGCAAGACGTGCTTTGGATGTTCTACCTGGAGGAGGACGTCACCGTATTACAGTCAGTACCGGTACTTTCGTTCCTAAACCGCATACGCCTTTCCAGTGGGAGCCTCAGCTCAACATAGAAGAAGGTTTTAAGCGTATTGATTTTTTAAAGGGAAAGTTAGGGAGTAAGAAGCTTCAGCTCCGTTGGTCCGATCCTCGCCAGAGTTACCTGGAAGGAGTCATGTCGCGAGGAGACCGGAAGTTATCTCAGCTCATTGTTGCAGCATGGCAGATGGGTGCTCGGCTTGATGGCTGGTCCGAACATTTTCACCTGGAGACATGGAAGAAGGCCGCTGAAAAAAATGGCATCGATTTAGATAGCTACCTGAGAAGGAGAGAGTTCAGTGAACCGTTACCTTGGGACCATCTAGATGCTGGAGTTGATCCTGAGTTTTTTATAAAAGAATACAAGAATGCCATGGAGGAAGCGTATACTCCTGATTGCAGGGTTCATGGCTGCCAGAAATGCGGACTATGTGACTTTGAAGTTGTTAAACCGATTGTCTATCAGGGGACGGAATGTGAGTGTGTAAACGATAAAACGTATGAGGATAAACAAGACAGTCAAAAGCCTCATTATTATTACCGCATGGAGTATGAGCGGGTTGGCCGTGCACGTTTCGTCAGCCATCTGGAGATGATTCAGGTGTTTTTTCGGGCATTTCGTCGGGCGGGTTTACCTCTTCATTTTTCCCAAGGATTTAATCCTTCTCCCAAGGTTTCATTCAGCCCGGCACTGCCTCTAGGAACAGAAAGCCTGGCGGAGTTTCTTTTTGTCAACCTGTATAGGATCCTGCCTGATTGCGAGGGCTGGAGGGACAAATTAAACAGACAACTCCCCTCTGGTCTTTCGGTGCTAAATATACTACAGTGTGATAAAATTTTTATGCCCCAAAAAATGGAGAATGTCTATCTGGTAGATTGTATTGGTAAGGCTGACAAGCAAATGATGGATGATTTTCTGTCAGGAAAACCATGTGTTGTTCCTGTCCTTCGGAAGAAGAAAATAAGAAAAATTGATGCCCGAGAGCATGTGTCTTCTATAGGCCAGGAACCTGATGGCCGAATCAGGCTTGTGACAGTCAGTGAAGTTGGAAAGGCCAGTTTGAAACCTCTTGAGATTATCGCTGCTATTTTTAATTTATCCAAAAAAGAAGTATTGCAGACACGAATTCTAAAAACTGCAAGTCGGTCTTTACTAAAAATTGATAATGGATAATTGAGAATGGAAAATTACGGAAGTCTCTAATCAGATAACTTCCGCCATTATCAATTATCCATTATCAATTTTTAATTATCTGTATACCCGGAACTTAAAACTCAGAATTTATATACTAT
>JAUWDC010000079.1 GCA_030608985.1 Desulfobia sp.
AATTAACCACAGAGAAATCTTTTTATTACAAGCAGTTACCTCTGTGTGCTCTGTGTGCTCTGTGGTAAAAAAGACTTTTCTCTATGCCATCTCTATTTCTCGGGATCAATTTCCGCAAATGAATGAAGGGGAACAACGCGACCAGATGAAGGAGGTTTTCCCGCATCAAGAAGTAACGCTGATATCAGCTTGTCTGCGGGGAAAACAACACTGGCCGACGACAGTACAGTTCCATATTCCTGATTCAACAGTCTGGCATTTACAGAGATCTCATCGGCAGCCACACTGTACGTCCCAACAACAACTGTCTGCGCGTCATGCACATAACTAAGCTGCTCCATATCTCGGGACAAAGCATACTCGCCAAAACCTTCACTAATCTGGAGTGATGCTGCAATCCTTGCATCAATAATCTCAGCACCTCTTTTTTGAAGTTCCCCCATGAGATGTTCACTCATAAGGCGCCCAAGGGCTGAAGTTTCATACAGATCATTGAGGCTTACAAAAGTTGTGACAATAACAACAGAGTCATTAAGACTATCCTCAGTTACATTATCGAAGAGCTGATGGCTCAACTGGCGGATACGTAACTTTAGTTCCATAGCCATCTCAGCCGGCACCTCGGGTTTCCCTTCTGCCTTCCTCCGGACAAAAATTCTCTGCACATTTCCCAGCCAATCTGTTTCCCTTTTTACTTCCTCCGGATGTTCAGCTCGAAAGCGATAATCTGCTTTTCCTGTAGCAGACTGTCCAGCCCAGGACTTTTCAACCACAAAAGCAGCAATAAAAATCATCAGAAAGATGAAGCTGAGTTGAACAGCTTGTCTGCTCAAACCGATAAGCGAGTCCACGAGACATCGAGACTTATGCCCTTGTGGTATAAAAAAAGATCTTTTGTTCCTGTTAACCATTGAAAACTCTCCCAGCAGAAATGATCGCTTCTGCCCTTATCTGTCAATTTCCTGTCACTCGGGCAGGAAAAAATTACCCCTTGCATCTTTCCTCATGGGACTGTCCTTTAGAAACAATAACACTTCCGCCAGCACAGGCCACATGAGATAACAGTATGATTCTAACAGGTTATAACCCTAAAACCTTTCACCCCTCTCCTCTTTACGCCGACCTCACCAAGAAGGACAAATTTCCCTGCCTGTATTCAAACCAGGTAATTGCAGTAACCATGCCATACGTTTCTCCTCTGCATGTATCTGTTCCTTGTGAAGTATAGAGTTCAACCGAAACACAGGAAACACAGGGAACACAGGGAACACAGGAGAATTACGTCGGCACATTGACGAAAATTGTTGCTAATCAGACAAAAAATAGTATATTCAGCCAGTTAAACCTTGCTAACCCAGATAAACTGGAAAACACATTAAAGTTTTAGGGATAAGTGCCTTAATAGCAGGTTCTAATTCTTTGATTTTATAGTAATTTTTTAAATTTATTGCCACAGATAGCATGAAAATTACTGCTAAGGCACGAAATTGTTACGCTGAATTAATACAAATTTCCATAACAGGAGGCGCTTGCACATTATGGCACGCATTACCGTTGAAGATTGTCTTCAAAAAACAGGAAACGAAAATCGCTTTAAACTTATCCGTCTAGCTGTAGCCCGAGTCAAACAACACAGAAGGGGGCAGCCTTATCTGACGAAGGGAAAAAATAAGGAAGTTGTTATGTCGTTACGGGAGATAGCCGCTGGTGAAGTGACCTTTGACAACCTACATGACCTTGAAAATCCACCAGAGACTCTGGACACCATCGAAGAATCTCAGGAATCTCCGACTGCCCAAGCTTAACTTACTGCGACAAAATTATTTTCTATGGAACAAGATTATTACAATACTCTTGGCGTCAGCAGAAATGCTTCCGCAGATGAGATAAAAAAGGCCTATCGCAAACTGGCGATGAAGTATCATCCAGACCGCAACCCGGAAAATAAAGGGGCCGAGGACAAATTTAAATCAGCTGCAGAGGCATATGAGATCCTCGGAGATCTGGAAAAAAGAAAAATATACGACAGATATGGCGCAGAAGGTCTGCGAAGCAGTGGCTACAGTGGTCCCGGAAACTTCGAAGATATTTTTTCGAGCTTTGGAGATATATTTGGCGATCTCTTTGGGTTTGGCGGTAACCGACGGCAAACGAGACAAGGCCCCATGCCGGGGAATGATCTCAGGTATGACCTGACAATATCCTTTATGGAAGCCGTTCACGGAGTCGAAAAAGAAATTCAAATTACCAAGAGAGACACCTGCTGGACCTGTGAGGGCAGCGGAATTCGGCCTGGCTACAAAAGTCAGACCTGCCCCCAGTGCCAAGGCAGCGGCCAGATTACACGGACGCAAGGTTTTTTCAGTGTCAGGACACCATGCCCGCAATGTCAGGGGCAAGGGGAAATAGTCACGGACCCATGCCAGGACTGTAGTGGGACAGGACTTGTTTCCAAAAGCAAAAAAGTCTCCCTCAAAATCCCTGCCGGCGTCGACACAGGCGCACGAATGCGTCTACGGAATGAAGGCGAAGGTGGTCGCAAAGGAGGCCAGCCAGGTGATCTCTATGTTGTCATTCGCGTTGAGCCACACGACTTTTTCCAGCGGGAAAACGATCTTATATTTTGCCAGGTCCCCCTTGGCATGGCCCAGGCTGCTTTAGGCTGTAAGCTGGAAATTCCAACAATCCATGGAAAAAGCACACTGAACATCCCCAAAGGCACACAGCCAGGAGAGACATTCCATCTCAAAGGGGAAGGGGTTATTAGTCTCCGTGGTCATGGTAAGGGAGATATGGTTATTGAGATCCAAGTCATTGTTCCTAAAAAGCTCAACAAACGACAGAAAGAGTTGTTGGAAGAATTTGCCGACATTGAATCCGGCGGTGAAGGACATCCCCATGAAAGCTTTTTCAAAAAACTCCTGAAGGGTCTTGGAGTTGACGATTCTGACAAGGAAACGAGATGACACAGGGTTCGGAATTCAGCCATTTTGACACATCCGGAAATGCCAGGATGGTGGACGTCAGCTCCAAACAGGATACTGCCAGAGAAGCAACAGCTGCCGGATCAATCAGCATGTCAGAGCAATGCTTCCGGCTTATCAAGGCCGGCTCCATCTCAAAGGGAGACGTTCTTGGTGTGGCAAGGCTTGCCGGGATAATGGCAGCAAAAAAAGTTGATGATTTGATTCCTCTTACCCACCCCCTTCCAATTACCAAGGCTGATATCGACTTTACTTTGGACGAGGCACGTTGTAAAATAAACATATTTGCTACAGTCGGAATTACTGGTAAAACCGGTGTGGAAATGGAGGCATTGACTGCTGTATCAATTGCAGCCCTGACAATATACGACATGAGCAAAGCCGTTGACAAGGGCATGACAATTAACAATATTCGCCTGATCAATAAATCAGGAGGGAAAAGCGGTGACTATTCCCGTGAAGAACCATGATAGGCTGATGAACCCTCGTAAAAAGTTCATCGTACTACGGAGTCGCCAATAGATACGAGACCGGGAATCACTGACTCTTATAGCAATTAACGGAGAAAACTTGCATGACAGATAAACAATTAGCATATTTTAGAAAGAAACTAGAGGACATGAGGAATGAACTCCTTTCAGAAGCGCATAAAACCATATCAGAAATGACTGATGGGGGAGGGAATTTTCCTGATCCAACGGATAGGGCTTCAGCAGAATCAGACCGCAACTTTGAACTCAGAATTCGTGATCGAGAAAGAAAACTTCTCACAAAGATTACACAAGCGGTTGAACGCCTCGAAGATGATAGCTACGGCATCTGTGATGCGTGCGGTGAAGATATAGGCGAAGCGAGACTGGAAGCACGACCCGTAACCACAATGTGCATCGAGTGCAAAACAAAACAGGAAGATTTTGAAAAAGCACAGACAGGTTGACATCTTGCTTTCTTCCGTTAACCCCCATTCATCTTAACAATTATGCCTGAACTGCGGAAAGACCCTATTCTTGGTCGCTGGATCATTATAGCCAAGGAACGCGGCAAGAGACCTACCGATTTCATCATCGAAGAAAGTCTCTCTAAAGGCGGCTTCTGCCCGCTCTGCCCGGGAAATGAAAAAACCACCCCACCAGAAGTCCACCGCATTGGGGATCCTCATCAACCTCCCAACTCTCCTGGCTGGCAGATCCGTGTTGTTCCAAATAAATACCCGGCCCTTGTCATAGAAGGCGAACTCGACAAGGAAGGTGAGGGGCTTTACGATAAAATGAACGGTATCGGGGCCCATGAAGTGATTATCGAGACACCAAATCACAATGAGGTGTTCAGCGACCTCCCTCCGGAAAAAATGATCAATGTCTTCTTTGCCTTTCGCGATCGTATTATCGACCTGAGCAATGATCCTCGTTTCAAGTACGTGATGATCTTCAAAAATTTCGGAAGAGCTGCCGGTGCATCCCTGGAGCATTCTCACTCTCAGATTATTGCCCTGCCTATTCTGCCGAGGATGATCGTTGCCGAATTAGCGGGCAGCCTGTCTTATTATAAATATAAAGAACGTTGCGTTTTCTGCGATATCATACGTCAGGAGCTTAGGGAAGAAAACCGGATAGTCTGCCAAAACGACCATTTTATCACAATCACTCCGTATGCTCCTCGTTCACCATTTGAAATGTGGATTCTGCCCAAAAGACATTCTTCAGCTTATAGGACTCAGGACGACACATCGTTCCATGCTCTGGCAGCAATTTTCTCTGAAACAATATGGAGACTGAACACCTGTATACCCGGGGTCCCATATAATTTTGTCCTGCACACGGCCCCTATTCGTTCCGAGTCTATGGAATATTATCACTGGCATTTTGAAATCATGCCAAAATTAACCAAATTTGCCGGTTTCGAATGGGGCTCAGGGTTTTATATCAACCCGACACCGCCGGAAGATGCTGCCAAGTTTTTGAGGGAAGTGAAATAGAAAAAACTTTGAGGTGGACTTTTTACGAGTCCATCAACAGGTGCCTTATGAAAAAAATCTTACTCGTAGATGATGAAGAAAGTATACATCTTCTCTACCGGGAAGAACTGGAAGAAGATGGTTACGAAGTGCACTCCGCCCTTTCTGGTGAAGAGGCCCTGGAACAGCTCAGCATAATTTCACCAGATCTAGTAATTCTGGATATCAACATGCCGGGAATAAATGGTATTGATGTGCTGCGTCGAATGAAAGAAATACATCCCCAGCTACCGGTTATTCTCTGTTCTGCCTATCAGGAATTCAAGCAGGACCTTGCGTCATGGGCTTCAGATGCCTATATCGTCAAATCTTCAAACCTTGAAGAACTGAAAGCTGCTGTCCACAAACACCTTTCCTGACCCAGATAAACTGGGTAAAATTAAGGTCCTAAACTATTCAAGAAAAACGCCTTCGAATTCAAAAAAACGATGAAGGATATTCAAAGTCAACCTGACTACCGTCGTATCAGCATCAAAAAAGTAGGGGTAAAAGACATTTCCTACCCTATTACGGTGCGTGACAGGGCTAATAAAGTGCAAAAGACCGTTGCCAAGGTCAACATGTATGTTAATCTTCCCCATCAGTTTAAGGGAACCCACATGAGCCGCTTTATTGAAATCCTCAATGATTTCCATGGCGAAATCAAACTGAGGAGTTTTCATCGTATACTTGAAGAGATGAAAGACAAACTGCAGGCTGAAGCAGCGCATATTGAAATAGAGTTTCCTTATTTTTTAAAAAAAAAACGCGGGCCCGGAAGAACAGAGATGGGGGAATATCTGTGCCGCATGCATGGATCTCTGCAGAAAGAAAATGATTTGATCCTGGAAATTGAGGTCCCCATTGCTCCTCCAGCTCCTGTTCAACCAGGCTCTGGACTACCGGTATCATTAGGACTCTGGGGAATCGCTACCACCCGCCTTCGCTTTCAACACTTCATCTGGATAGAAGATATTATTTCAATGGTGGAAGAGGTCACAAGCCACGACCTGCAATGGTCCCCCGCTGCGGCAAAACCTCAGGACAATTTTCTCTCTGTTGAAGGTATCGCCAAGGCAATCGGTAATACAATTGCCAGCCATTCAGACATCAGCTGGTTTTCAGTGAATGTTGAAAATTTTGCCAAGGGCTTCAGCACCTTTGCCTCACTTGAGTGGCCGGAAAACAATTCCCAGGCCCAACAAAGATAAAGGAATAAAAACTATAAATTACCACAGAGC
>JAUWDC010000304.1 GCA_030608985.1 Desulfobia sp.
AATAACGTTATTGAGTTCGTTGAGTTATTGTGTTTTTGAGTTTGGCTTTGAATCACTTTCAGCAAACGCAACAACCCAACGAACTCAAGCAACGCAAAAAAACTTATAGAAGGAGTCTCCATGGACAGAATAGTTCAAGGAATGGATATTAAGGAAGTATTAAAGACAATCCGGGCTGCAGATGGATATTTTATTACCAATACTGCCCGCGATCTTTCGCAGTCGGATTTTAAAAACAGGATTTTACTCCATACCGATCTGCTGGCAGCCGAGAGTCGGGAAAAAGCCAATTATTTCTCTCTGGAGATTACCGGCGGAGCCTCCGTGCATGTGGATATTCTCCGCAAGCAGGTTGATCCTTTCCTGAAATTGAAGCTTTTACGGAAGAAGATGCCGAATACAATGTTTCAGACCCTATGTCGGGGTGTGAATCTTTTTGGCTATCGCCCCTATCCCCAGAATGTTATCAGGTTGACGGTCCGGGAATTTGCAAAATATGTTGATGTGTGGCGTGTATTTGATTTCATGAATCATATTCCCAATATGCAGGCTGTTTTTGAAGAAGTGCAGAATTCCGGCAAGATTCTTGAGCCCTGTATCTGTTTTTCCACCGGCCCGGAGCATACGGATGAATTTTATGTGAAAAAGGTTGGAGAGATTCTTGATGTCACCGGCGAAGATATACTCCTCTGTATCAAGAATCATGGCGGCCTGGGCACTCCAAAACGTATTGGTGAACTGGTTGCCGCCATTAAAGACAAATATCCGGATATTGTTATTCATTATCATGGCCATAACACGGACGGCAATGATGTGGGACGTATTACCGCAGCGGTCTTGAATGGCGCCGATATTGTCGATGCCGCTGATCATGCCTTCACCGGCTATTTTGGTCCTCCACCAATTCTGACTGTTCTCCAGACCCTAAAGGATTATGGTAAGACGGCAATAGGTATTGATGCCGATGCCGTCATTGAAACCTCTGAAGTCCTGCGAAACGAACGACAGTACTATGAGTGTTTTGAGTCTCAGTTTAAGGGGTTTCTGCCCACTGTGCAGATTCATAAACTGCCCGGTGGTGCCATGGGAAGCAGCTTTGAGCAGGCTGTCAAAGGTGAATTTCTTGACCGTATGCCTGAGATTCTGCATGATGAACTGCCCAAGGTGCAGACCGAATTAGGAAACTACTGGAGTGTTACTCCAGGATCGCAGATTCTGTGGACCACAGCAGTAAATAATGTTCTGGGCGGAGAGCGATATGGTAATTGTTCCGGTGACCTGAAGAATCTGCTGCTTGGTAAATACGGGCCATTCCCTTTTTACAATCCGCCTGACTGGATCTACGAAAAGGCCTTTGGTTCCAATTGGAAACAGATTCTTGAAGCGGAAGGTGGAGTTCAAGATATCGAGGATATGGATATCGAAAAAGAGCGCCGGACCCTGACGGAACGGATTGGCAAAGAGCCAACCGAACAGCAGTTGGTGACCTATTTGCAGCATCCAAATGATGCGGTTGATTTTTTCAAGTTTGAGGAAAAATTCGGCAAAGTGTATACCCTCCCACCATCTATTTTTCTAAAAAATGGAGGTTTTACCCTGGGAGAAAGCCTGACTTTTACCGATCATAATGGTAAGGAACATCGTGTTGAGATTGGTCCAAAGCAGCTGCAGGAAAATGGCGAAACAAGTGTTTTTCTCAATGTAAACCACCATCAGCGTGTGTATACCATGGCCGCTGAGCATGTAGAAGGTGCCGCCCAGGTAGAGGTTCTTTCTAAAGAGGAAATTGAAGATCTTGCCAAGGTTGGAGATATGCGCGCACCATTTTCCGCCAATGTCTGTGAAGTAAGTGTTGAAGAAGGACAGGCGGTTGCCGAAGGTGATCAGCTATTTATCCTGGAAGCCATGAAAATGCAGACACCTATAGCGGCAGAGGTAGCCGGTACCGTTGGAAAAATATCAGCAAAAGTTGGTGATGCCCTGAAGGTCGGCGATAAGTTGCTGAAGATTGTCACAGAAGAAGAGTAAGAAAAGCTGTTAGCGATTAGCGGTTAGCATATAACAAATAGCCGATAGTACTTGTTTCGAGAGTACTAGCGGCTATTTTTTTCTAAAACCTAAAACCTAAAAACTAAAACCTGCTTTACATTACTTATACGCAATTACATTTTCTCCCACTTCAAGGATGGAGTTTTCCCCCATGTCAGTGACCTGGCAGTTATCATTGGTAGGATCTGTCCACCATTCACCATCAACAATGAACTTATATTCATAGCGTCCCGGAGCCAGTTTTAGTTTTTTGGTGCATAAACCGGTTTTGAATTTGCGCATGGAGTATTGTTCTGGATTCCAGTCATTAAAGTCTCCTGCCAGGTAAACCTTTTTTGCCTCGGGGGCATGGAGAGAAAATTCTGTTGACTGAATTGTTTTTTTCTTTTTGTTAATGCTGGATTTTTTCTTAGCTTTACTGGTTTTACATTTTGTTTTTGGTTTGCAAGCCATATGTATATCCTCCATATGATAATGAATTTGAATGATTAATAAACTCACAAGAAGTCGTGATTTGAATTATCGCCACCAGTAATATCTTGATGCTGCCAGCGATTCACGCGGCGTATGAGTGCTTTTCGCGAATACGTCAATGATTAATTGTTTGTCATTTTCAGGCTTTGCCGGGATGCAGCAATATACATGAAATGTTAATTCCTGCATTAAGGCCAAAAAGAATGCAAATTGTCAACAAAAATATAGGTGTCGGGGAACAGGGATGATGAATCTATCCTGGTAAGGAACAAAGGTGGCTACCGGAAGAATTGGTATTCCAGGCAGGGTTTTAAGCAGTGACTAAACGAGAATTTCTGTCGGCCTTCCACGATAAGAACCACTCAGAGAAATCATT
>JAUWDC010000224.1 GCA_030608985.1 Desulfobia sp.
ACCATAACAGGGCCGGCCTCTTTCACAGCGACCGGCTTTCCCCCCGAACTCATTGATTTACATCGTACCGAGCTTGCCTTTATATTCCTGCTCCTGATCATAGGAGTAGGGGTTAAGGCCGCCCTTTTCCCGCTGCATGGCTGGCTTCCCCAGGCCATGGTGGCGCCGGCACCGGTAAGTGCCCTGCTCCATGCAGTAGCTGTGGTTAAGGCAGGTGCCTTTGGTATCATTCGTATTGTTCTCGATGTCTACGGTATTGAAAACATGGCCCGCCTCCGCCTCTTACCCTATCTCAGCATTGCGGCGTCCTTTACTATTCTCTGGGGCTCCATCAGGGCACTGCAACAGGATGATCTCAAACGTCGATTGGCATTTTCGACAATCAGCCAGATCTCCTATATTGCCCTGGGAATAAGTTTGGTTGATCAGCCTTTTGCAGTAATTGGCGGCCTTGTCCACCTTGTTCATCAGGGACTGATGAAAATCACGCTGTTTTTCTGCGCAGGCAACCTGGCTGAGACCCTCGGAATTCATCGTATCAGTGAAATGAGAGGTGTTGCCCGACGTATGCCGCTTACCATGACTGCTTTCAGTATCGGTGCACTGGGGATGATCGGCATACCGCCAACAGTGGGATTCGTCAGCAAGTGGTATCTCGGCCTTGGTGGACTGGCCGCTGAAAATTGGACGCTGCTTGCTGTCCTGGCAGCCAGCAGCCTGCTGAACGCCTTCTATTTCCTACCGATACTGACCCAATCATGGTTCGGCAAACAGACGTCCCCCTGGCCGCAGGAACGCAACTTCGGTGCTTTTGAAACCCGTCTTACCCTGCTGGTCCCTCCGGTGATTACCGCTGTCATCGTTATTGTTCTTGGCTCCTTGGCCAACGCTCAATTCAGCCCGCTTGCCTGGGTTAATTTTATCATCAGAGGATATGGTCTATGACGGGTAGTGATCTGACCCATATTTTACAGTCTCTGATCCTCTCCATGGTGGCGGGAGTTCCACTGCTCCTGGCTATACTCTGCTGCACTTCCATCGGCAAAAAAGCTCACCGGATTTTTCCGTGGACCGTTGTTCCTGCACTGATCACAATATCTTGTGTTCCGCTTGATTCGGTGGTGGAAGTGCCCTGGTTTTTTATGGGCGGCCGTATGGGGCTTGACGAAACAGGCCGCATTTTTCTCTGCGTGGCTGCTTTCATCTGGCTTCTTTCGGGGATGAGCGCCGTAAAACATCTTGCCGATGATCACCACCGGCCTCGATTTTACGGATTTTTTCTGTCTTCAATGGCTGGGAATTTTGGTCTTATCCTTGCCCAGGACATGTTGGGTTTTTATCTTTTCTTCGCACTGATGAGTTTCTCAGCATACGGACTGGTGGTACACCATAAGACAGATGAAACGAGGAAAGCCGGTCTGACATATCTGGGCCTTGTCATGATTGGAGAAATAGCCATATTCATATCGCTGCTGATTCTTGCCGACAGCGCCCGGGGATTGGCCATGGAAGATCTTTCCGGTATTTCGATTCACATGGCTGCAATTATATTCCTTTTCAT
Organism: Desulfobia sp.; assembly: GCA_030608985.1. GTDB lineage: Bacteria > Desulfobacterota > Desulfobulbia > Desulfobulbales > SURF-16 > Desulfobia. The sequence goes on from JAUWDC010000224.1 coordinate 1,562, forward strand.
AGGCTTTGGCGTCAAAATCGGAGCCATACCTTTCCATATCTGGATGCCTCCTGCCTATCAGGCCGCTCCGATACCTGCTGCTGCCGCCCTCGCTGGAGCAATGGTCAATGCCGGACTCCTGGGCTGGTTGCGTTTCCTTCCTCTTGGATACACTGTGCACCCTGAAGGAGCAAAGCTCTTTATTCTTATGGGAACTTTTGCCACCTTCTATGGTGTCATCATAGGCCTGGGTAAAAGAAAGGCCGGGGCTGTTCTTGCCTATTCCAGCATAAGCCAGATGGGGCTGATGACCGTTATTTTCGGTTTGGGTTTAACAGGGGTCGAAACAGGACAGCAGGCTGCCACCTGTCTTATTATATATGCAGTGCATCACTCACTTGCCAAAAGCAGTCTTTTTTTAGGATACGGCGCTATAGTCTTCCACAGCAAAAAATTGTCCCACTGGCATCTTGCCGGACTCCTGCTTCCCTCTCTGGCACTTGCAGGGCTGCCGTTGACCAGCGGCGCCATTGTCAAGACAGGATTTAAAGAACTTGCAGCGTCTATTGGAGAACCATGGAGCAGTCTGACATTGTTTCTGCCTTTATCAGCAATTGGCACCACAATGCTTGTTCTGCATTTTATACAGATAGTCCGGAAGACCGTCCACGAGGAGAATGCCCCTCCCGGAAGCTTCTCTTTTGCATGGGCAATCAGCCTTGCCGCGGTAGCCTTATCACTCTGGGTCTGGCCAGTTTCCGAAACTTACGCTATCCACTCTCTTGCAGGCAACAAAATGTGGCAGGCGCTGTGGCCGGTTGCATTCGGCTGTCTGCTTTCATGGCTATGGCTCAAGGCATACACCAGCAACACATTCACGAGGCTTTCTGCTCTTCTGAAACGTTTTTCTTTTGACCAACTCTGCAGCAGTATACATTGGCCTGATTTCCTTCTCAGGTCAGGGAAAAATATACTGATTCCTAAAGAATGGTTTCCATTCTCTCAATTTTCCTGGCTTGATTTCTTTCCGAACAAGGCAGAAAAAGTCCTTGGGAGATGGACTGTCGTTGGTCTGTTCTACTTGATCATCTGCATTTTTTTAATGGCATCGTATTAAATAAACGACCATGGCATGATGCCACAACAAACGATGATAATATCTCACAGAGGTGCCCTGGAAGAGGTAAGCGCAGACTCCGAATGCCCTTGGGGTGCACAGAGTTCTCAGAGTTTTTTTAATTTTCTCTGCGTCTCTGAGAGCTCTGTGAGAGAATTTCGAATAAACAACAGGGCCTTCCATTTCCCGGCAGACAGTCTTTGCTCTTCCTGCCAGCCCTGCCGGCAAAGAACCCCTGCCACGTCTTCTGCCTGGCGACCCTGAAGACCGGAGACAATAAGCCTGGTCTCTCCTTCTACACTGCACCGCCTGATATCATTCTGCAGGCGATAAAAAACCGACGCTGTCAAATTGGCCAGGATCAGATCAAATTTCCCATTTATGTCATGAAGAGGAGTGTCGGCAATAGTAATCTTGCTGTGAAGATGATTCGCTTCCACATTTCGACGGGCAACAGCAATTGAATGCGGGCAGACATCAATTCCTACAACTTCTTCTGCTCCAAGTCTGGAACTGATCAATGACAAAACTCCCGAGCCGCAGCCCACATCAAGCACTTTTTGTGGAAAAGGTGTCGGCATGCAATGCTCCAGAAAATGCAATACAAGGCGAGTACTGGGATGGGTTCCCGTTCCGAAACTGCGATCGGCTTCAAGAAATAGAGAGTCAGGGTTCTGCTCTGACTCGGCGTATGATTTTATCTGAAATCTACTCTGAAAAAACTGATCGGATTTTTCTAAATCTTCTGAAACAAGACAGGTCTCGAGGATTTCCGCCTTTTCGGTTTCGATGCGATTTCTGTTGAACGAGTCAATTACCGAGTCAAGCTTCAGTAAAAAAGAATCATTTCCCGTCCCATGGTCGGAAACGATATGAAACTGACTGGTATTCGAATCCCAGCTAAGGTCTCCATCGAATATATCTAACGCGTAATAGAGTTCTTCCGCTCTCCTGACATCACACAAATGAATCTGAACGTGTAAACGGCTGGCTGCATCTCCCCCGCACCATTCACCGGGTTTCATCAT
>JAUWDC010000290.1 GCA_030608985.1 Desulfobia sp.
TTCCTGGTCGGAGTGCATGGCAGATATAAATGCATCAATATCTCCTGATTTCCGTGCCAATTTTACCGCCTGGGAGAGGTTGCCGTCCTCACAGGGTTCTGGTGTTTTTCCCAGCAGGTCTTGCACTGTTTCCAAGTCATGGCGAAGGGCCTGGTATTGTTTTGCAGCCTGCCTGCTTTTCTGTAAAATGACATCGTGGCGGCGTGCCAGATTTTGGATCATTGTTTTTTTACTGACGGCAAGACGCATCGTCTCAACGTCATCGAGTGAAAGGTCCGGTCGGATACGGCGGAGCAGGTCTGATGCTTCAGTGCGACTTGCTATCCGCATGCCATCAAGTTTTGGGCGGTCATCCATTGCCTTGCGGAAGCTGCCAAGACGTTGATACAGATCTTCTATAGATTCTGCCTGATCGAGAAGGGTGTTATTCAGGGAGATATTCAGATGTTTTTCTTTCAGATTTTTCAGTCGGGTGGAGGCCTCTGATCGTTGCAGAAGAGTGCTGTGCTGCTCCTGTTCAACAACTCGGCGTTGACGGCTGAAATCATCAGGAAGAACGATAGCACTTCCCATTGATGACAACTGTTGCCTGTGTTTTTTGAGAAGCGAGAGTAGAGGAAGTGCCTGCTGCAATCGTTTCAGGTGTCGTATTCGACTTTCTTTTAGGCGGCGAGTTTTTTCGATTTCTGTTCGTTCTTCTTCAGCTTTTTGAAAGGCGTTGTGGTGCTCCTGCCATTGCCGTCCGGAGAGAGAGGTTTCGCGAACCTTTTTCTGCAACTGTTTGTATTCTGCAAGTGCGGTATTTATGAGCTGTTTTGAACCGCGAGGTTTAAACAGAGAGTCACTTTCAGCATCAAGGGAGGCAAGTATTGTGCGCAAAGAAGAAAGACCGGAACCAGCGGCAAAAAGGGCTTGTCCCACTTCCCCTTTCTGGGCCAGTATATCTTCTCCACCCCGGACAAGAACGTCATGATTGATTCCATAGAGGGTATCAAAGACAGCCGCATCAATATTGTGAAGAAAAGGGACAAGAATACTTTGATCTAATGGATTTCCCTGGGTATCAAGGATATCGGCTTTTCTTTTTTTTCGACGCTGGAAGGAAAGCTCCTGCCCATCAGGTCCCTGGAGGGTTCCGTCTACACGTAATTGATCGTTGGGGTGCAGGAAGTTATCACTGGTTCGCTCGGGGAATCCGTAAAGGAAGGCTTTCAGACCCCTGAGAGAGCTGCTTTTTCCGGCTTCGTTCGGCCCGAATATAATATGGAGGCCTGGATCGTCAGAATGAAAGTCCAGGATTTTGTCGGTAAAAGGGCCAAATGCCTTTAATTCGAGAGTATTTATCTTCATTCCTGTTTCTCGCTCCTGCTGAGAATCGTAACAAGGAGTTCTTTGACATCATCCTGAAGTCTTTTGAGATTCTGCGGGTCGTCAGAGAGAAAAGGATCCTCGCCTCCAAGGATTTCCGGGGGAAGTCTGGTTTTGAAAGAAGCAATTTCAGGGACAAGGTCCAGCAGCATATCAGGAGCCAGGTCGAGCCCGTCTATGCTGTGCAGAAGCCCTGCCAGAGGGTTTTCTTCGCCGGTCACCTCTTGCAGAGAGGTGACCCTTTGTGTTTTGAAAATAATTTTTTCCAGCCACAGATCCCCAAGGCCGGCGGCCAGAGCTCTGAATTCCTGAGTCCAGTGGGCATGTTGAGATAAAAGCTCTGCATGAAGCGTTGAGGATCCGGTGAGTTCCACTCTTATAGCAAGGGTTCTATTTTCAGCAAGATCCTGCTCTTTTTCCAGGGAATGCCGAACCCGTTCATACATGTCATCGCTACTTTCACAGCCATCCAGGTCAACCTGACAATGGGCCCATCGCAGAACATCCAGAGGCCTGTGGGTAATGGCCGTTATGTCGCCACCCTCCACTGTCACCAGGGTAGCTCCTTTGGCACCTGTTTCCCTGATATGACGGCCTTGAATGTTGCCGGGAAAGACAACAAAGGGATCACGCAAAATCTCTTCTCTTTTGTGGATATGGCCAAGGGCCCAGTAGTCATATCCCTTGGATGTCAATGTTTCAAGTGAGCACGGGGCATACGGCTCATGTCCTTTCTTCCCTGTGAGTGCGGTATGAAGGAGTCCTATGTTAAAATAATGAGGGGTATACAGAGGGTATGAAGAGGCGATATCATCTGTTACGCTCCGGGAGTGGTATCCCTGGCCATGGATCGCGACACCATGATTTTCGAGAATAAAAGTTTCCGGTTTGAGGGTGGAAAAAGAGGTTACGTTGTCAGGAAGACGAAGGCTGCGGGTGATTCTGCTGGCAGCATCATGGTTTCCGGCAACGATGAAAACCGGAATACCGGCTCGTTTGAGCCTGGCCATGCGATCGACAAAAAAGAGTCCGGTGTTATAGTCCTTCCAGTCACCATCATAGAGGTCACCCGCCAGGAGAAGAAAGTCCACCTCTTCATCAATGGCCAGGTTTATCAGGTTATCAAAGGCCCTTCTGCTGGCCCCCCGAATTTCGTCAACCGGGGCATCTTCATATGCCTCAAGCCCAATCAAGGGGCTGTCCAGGTGAATATCAGCAGCGTGAAGAAAACGAAACATTTTTTCCCATTAGAGTGTTTATATTTTTGATCATCTCTATTTTGTCAGTTATAACTCTTTCCTATCCTATCCTTATAAAAGGGTCAAGCAACACTCTCCATTAAAAAGTTCATCAAAAAGAAGTTTATCGAGGATTACATGGATCAAATTGTTATAGCTATCACCGGATCTCTGGCAGCCTGGCTCAGCCAGGACCATCGTTATAATTGTCGGCGCTATGCCTGTCTGTTTGGATTAATAGGCCAGCCGTTCTGGTTTTATGCGACCTGGAAAGCCCAGCAATGGGGTATTTTTATGCTCAGTTTTGTCTATACATGGGCATGGTATAGAGGTTTCAGGCTTTACTGGCTGGGCAAAGGAGTGGAAAAATAGTTCAGCTGCCCCCGGGTTTCTTTTGTCTGTTAAGTATGCTATAGTG
>JAUWDC010000259.1 GCA_030608985.1 Desulfobia sp.
GATGAACCCGTAGATAGCACCCTAAACGACCGGGCACTCTTTTCAGTACCCCCTTAAGGGGTATAAACTCCGATTTCGAAAAGTTTTTTTTACCACAGAGCACTCAGAGATCACAGAGCGAACTGCTTGTATTAAAAAATATTTCTCTGTGATTTCTGAGTACTCTGTGGTTCATTTATAGTTTTGACAACGTCCTCAAAAATGGCCCTGATAAACATCGACACTGCTATAAAACGTGCCATCCAGATGCTGAGAAAGCTGTCACCACCTCAAGGGCTGGAGATTCTGACTTACAAGCGCAATCGCGGTGTTACTATTCTGAAGCAGGAGGAAGATTTATTTGCTGTCAGGGAGAGGGGGTATGAAGAAAATGAATATTCCGTGTCGTTTAATGCCTTACCCAAGTTGTTAAAATCTATTTCCAAAAGAGAGTTTCCACGCAGTCGGAAGGTCAGGATATACCAGCTGTCAAGTCCTGAGGAGGAAGGTCAGGTAAGGAAAAAACTGTAAATGAAATACTGCTGAACTCGCAAAAAGCTGTAATTTGAATTATCGCCATCAATAATTTCAAATGGTTACAATAGATTCACGCGGCGTATGAGTGCTTCTGCGAATACGTCAAATTTTGATAATGCAAAAAGGAGCCGCTCATGCCTTTTAAAAATCTTGATCAACTTCCAGCGTACACAACCCTGCAAGAGCTTGCAAAGTCACCTGTTGATCTCACCTGTCACGGTGCAATGAATAGGGAGCGTATCCGCAGCTATATCTGCTCTAACGATAGTTTTGATCTTTTGTATGCGACACAGCGGGTGGATGATGACGTGCTTGATACGTTGCAGCAGCTAGCAGACGAAAGTAAAGTTGTAGATCAGCTCCTGGCCATGAAGCAGGGTGAGGTGATGAATCGTATTGACGGGTATGACAGTGAAAACCGCCAGGTGCTGCATACTTCTTGTCGGGATCTGTTCGCCGGTTCTCCTATGGCTGCTGAGGCAACTTCCCAGGCTGAACGAGAGCTTGATAAACTTAAGGCATTTCTGGCAGACCTTGATGCACGTCTTGTGAACAGTGAGGGAAAACCTTTTACCGACATGGTTCAGGTTGGTATTGGTGGGTCTGACCTCGGGCCAAGGGCTGTATACCATGCCCTGAGTGCTTATCAGACACCAGGCCGCCGCGTTCATTTCATCTCCAATGTTGATCCTGATGATGCGGTATCAGTTCTTGCCGGGCTGGACCTTTCCCGTACACTCGTCAATGTTGTTTCCAAAAGTGGTACAACTCTGGAGACTTTGACCAATGAAGAATTTGTCCGTGCCGCCTATGTGAAGGCAGGCCTGGATCCTTCCCTGCATTTTATCGCAGTGACCGGCGAGGGAAGTCCCATGGACTCCCCGAAATATCTCCGTTCTTTTTATATGTTTGATTATATTGGCGGCCGCTACAGTGCCACGTCCATGGTAGGCGGTGTTATGCTTGGCTTTGCTCTTGGCTATGATTCTTTTGTTGATATTCTTCGCGGGGCAAATATTGTAGACAGGGCGGCAGAGGAGAGAGATATCAGGAAGAATGTTCCGCTTCTCTTGGCACTGCTTGGCATATGGAACCACAATCTCCTGGGATGTGAAACCGTAGCGGTTCTTCCCTACAGCCAAGGCTTGATCCGCTTTGCTGCGCACCTGCAGCAATGCGATATGGAGAGTAATGGAAAGTCAATAACTCGTCAGGGCAAGTTTCTCTCATATCAGTCCGGCCCCATAGTCTGGGGAGAACCAGGGACCAACGGGCAGCATGCCTTCTATCAGCTTATTCACCAGGGCACAACGATAGTTCCTTGTGAGTTTATAGGCTTTCGCAAGTCCCAATATGATGATGATATCATGATTCATAATACATCATCACAGGAAAAGCTGGCAGCCAATCTCCTGGCCCAGTCTCTTGCTTTGGCAACCGGGCAGAAAAGCGAGAATCCAAACAGGTATTTCCCCGGCAACAGGCCTAACTCCATTCTTATGGCAGACAGGCTGACGCCAAGGACCATGGGAGAGCTTCTTGCAATATACGAGACGAAGATCGCCTTCCAGGGTTTTATCTGGAATATTAATTCGTTTGATCAGGAAGGTGTACAGCTCGGGAAGAAGCTTGCCAATCAGCTCCTTGATCATCTGTCAGCATGTCATCTGGACGAATCGTATTCAGGAATATCTTCAGATCCGGCAGGGTGGACTCTTCTGCAGGCGGCAGGTATTATTGATAATTAATATAGAGCCTTATGGATAGAGAGAGCATTATTCTGCTGACTTTTGCGGTCTACCTGATTGTTCTTCTGGGGATTGGGATTTTTTTCTGGAGGCGGACCCATGATCTGTCAGATTACATCCTTGGTGGCAGAAAGCTGGGAAGTCTCGTTGCTGCCCTGAGTGCAGGGGCTTCAGACATGAGCGGCTGGCTGCTTTTGGGGCTGCCGGGATACGCCTATGTTGCCGGGCTGGAAGCGATCTGGATTGGCTTGGGGCTTTTAGTCGGGATTTGGTGTAACTGGAAACTGGTAGCCGCCAGGCTCAGAAGATATACAGAGTTGGCAGGAAACTCTTTGACCCTTCCGGATTTTTTTGAACAACGGTTTCAGGATAATTCTCGTCTTCTACGGATTATTTCAGCTTTTCTTATTCTCTTTTTCTTTCTTATCTATACAAGCTCAGGTCTGGTGGCAGGGGGCAAGCTTTTTGCCTCAGCCTTTGGGCTTCCCTATCAATGGGCTGTGGTGACAGGAGCGCTGGCAATTGTCATGTATACTTTTCTTGGCGGTTTTCTTGCGGTATCCCTGACTGACGTGATTCAGGCGCTTCTGATGGTGTTCGCCCTGGCAATTGTTCCTGTGATTGCCCTCCAACAATCAGGCGGCCTGGATAACACATTGACCGAATTGACACGTACTCATCCTTCATTTCTCAATCCATTTACATCTGCCACCGGAGAAGCGCTCTCTGCGACAGCTGTTGTTTCCCTGCTTGCGTGGGGACTTGGCTATTTTGGCCAGCCCCATATCCTGGCTCGTTTCATGGCTATTAAGCATGTCAGCAAGGTTGTCAGGGCCCGTCGTATTGCCATAATATGGTCGACAATCTCCATGATTGGAGCTATCCTGGCAGGTATTAGCGGCAAGGTGTATTTTGTTGAGATTCTGGCTGACAGTGAAAAGGTGTTTATTCTGCTTGTAGAAAGTTTGTTTCATCCTGTTGTCGCCGGTATTTGCCTGGCTGCCATTTTATCTGCCATAATGAGTACAGCTGATTCTCAACTGTTGGTCGCTGCTTCTGCCCTTACTGAAGATTTTTATAAGGC